>JBMSNP010000007.1:0-69145 GCA_049421765.1 Chitinophagaceae bacterium | reverse complement strand
TCGCGAAGGGTATCTGCGATCTCACCAAGCGTGCAACGGCTTTCCACAGCTTCCAGCACCACCGGCATGATATTTTCCCCGCTGGAGGCGCGGTCGTTAAGCAGTTGAAGAACCTGGTCGCATCGTGCATGGTCCCGGTTACTTTTCAGGCGGGTCAGTTTTTCGGACTGGACATTCCTGATGCTGTCATTGATCTTAAGGATCGGGATTGGAGTTTCTTCCTCCAACTGGAATTTATTCATGCCCACAATGATCTTTTCTCCAGATTCGGTCATCCGCTGGTACTGGTAAGCACTGCTGGCAATCTCGTTCTGGATATAACCCTCTTCAATCGCAGCGACACTTCCTCCCATGGCATCGATCTTCTCGATTTCCTGTAAGGCCTTTTCCCGGATTTCCCGGGTCAGGGATTCGATGAAGTAGGATCCCGCCAGTGGATCTGCCGTATCGGTAACCCCGCTTTCAAAGGCAACGATCTGCTGTGTCCGGAGAGCGATCCGGGCCGCCTCCTCGGTGGGGAGACTCAGAGCTTCGTCATATCCGTTTGTATGGAGCGACTGGGTGCCGCCCAATACGGCGGCCAGGGTTTGGATGGTCACCCGGGAGATGTTATTCATTGGTTGCTGGGCTGTCAGGGTGCTGCCCCCTGTCTGGGTATGGAACCGGAGCATCATCGCCCGTGGATCGGTTGCTCCGAGTTCCTTCATGATCTCTGCCCATATCCACCTGGCTGCCCTGAATTTGGCGACTTCTTCAAAAAGGTTATTATGTGCGTTAAAAAAGAAGGAAAGCCGCTTGCCAAAAACATTGATGTCAAGCCCTTTTTCCAATGCGGCTTTTACATAGGCTTTCCCGTTTGAAAGGGTAAATGCGATCTCCTGAACAGCTGTACTCCCCGCTTCCCGGATATGGTATCCCGAAATCGAAATGGTATTCCATTTCGGGATTTCCTGGCCGCACCATTCAAAGATGTCGGTGATGATCCGCATCGAAGGTTTAGGCGGGTAGATATAAGTGCCCCGGGCCGCATATTCCTTCAGGATATCATTCTGGATGGTACCGGTTATTTTTTTCAGATCTGCTCCCTGTTGACGGGCCAGGGCCGCATACAATGCCAGCAGGATAAAACCTGTTGCGTTGATAGTCATGGATGTACTGACTGTTTCCAGGTTGATTCCTTTGAAAAGAACTTCCATGTCTTCCAGGCTGTCGATCGCCACCCCGGTTTTTCCCACTTCCCCTTCCGCCAGGGGATGATCGCTGTCGTAACCGATCTGGGTGGGCAGGTCAAAGGCCACACTTAGCCCGCTGACTCCCTGAGACAACAGGTAATGATAACGTTTGTTGCTTTCTTCGGCTGTTGAGAAACCTGCATACTGGCGCATGGTCCAGAGTTTACCCCGGTACATATCGGGCTGCACCCCCCGTGTAAAGGGAAATTTACCTGGCAATTCTTCATTTGCGGAATTGGGCAGATCGTTCGGGGTATATACCGGTCGAATCCCGATCCCGCTGTCGGTATACCTGTTTTCGTTACTCATGGGATGAGTTTTTTGGCTTCAAAATTCAATGCCTTTAATACAAGTTCATGAAGAGATCCGCTGGGCTGCGACATAATCAGCTCGAGGATCTTTTTGTTCAGATCGGCTGCCGAAGCATCCGGAGGCAGGGTGGCGGAAACCTGGTTGATGACCATGATATTCTGTTCCTTCAGGTTGCGTACGGAATCCCAGCTGACCGGACTGACATATAACTGCTGCGTGCTGTTATAATCAAATTCCTGTTTGATATTCTCCGTCAGAATAAGTTTCATTTCATATGCTGAGATCCCGGGCTTACTGAGCCGGCTGATCAGGTTAGGCAGTGAAATCCTTTCTGTCAGCAGGATCAGGCGTTCGTATGCCTGCAGTTTCAGGGGCAGGGTACTGTCCGAAGTTACCGGCCGTACCGGTTCGGATTGGCTACCCGGTCGTTTCAGGAATGCGGCAATGGCGAGCAGGAGGGCCAGGACGGCAATGATCAGGCTGATGGTAGCGGTATCCATGGTTGAACGGGGTTAAGTACAGGGCAAAAATAGGGCGGGGAACCCGTTAATTGGCTAAATAGTTGACCAGCAGAACCCGGAGAGGAAATGTAGGAGCTGGTTTCCGAATTTCCCCATCGCGAAAACATGTTGGATGAAAACCCCGGAAAGAATTTTTAATTTTGTGACATGGAAACGACAACAACATTACCGGTACAACTGACCGATGGGGCCGTAACCGAGATCCGCAAGCTGATGCAGGCCGAGGGCTTTGATGCTTCGCAAAAACTCCGGATCGGAGTGAAGGGCGGGGGATGCTCCGGGATGACCTATGTACTGGGTTTTGACCAGGTACAGGAAAATGACCGGCATTTCAAAATTTCCGGGATCGATTGTATCATGGACAAAGCACATGAGCTGTATCTTTTCGGGATGCAGGTAGACTGGCAGGACGGACTGAACAACCGCGGGTTTACATTTAAAAACCCGAATGCCAGCAGCACCTGTGGTTGCGGAACCAGTTTCGCTGTCTGATCCCGGCAAATCATTCATTTTGCATAATAAAAAAACCTCCGTAAGGAGGTTTTTTCTATAACAGGTAGATCTGGTTATTATACGGTTGTCTTGACCGGATCAGCCGTTGCTTTAGGCCGGGCTTCCTGGGTTTTCTTACCCAGCGCCCTTTTCCCACCCAGGTCAACCAGGATCGGAGCGGCCACAAATACGGATGAATAAGTACCGGTGATTACCCCGATCAGCATCGCAAAGGCAAAACCTTTGGTGACTTCTCCGCCCACCAGGAACAGGATCAGGATGGTCAGGAAGACAGTCAGAGAGGTCATGATCGTACGACTCAGTGTTTCGTTGATGGCTCGGTTGATCACTTCGGTCCGGGGAGCATTTGGCATCAGCCGGCTGTCTTCCCGGATCCGGTCAAATACAATCACGGTGTCGTTCATGGAGAAACCGATCACGGTCAGTATCGCAGCGATAAAGTGCTGGTCGATCTCCAGCGGGAATGGCACAATGGCCCGGGCGAATGAGAAGACGATCAGCGTAACAAATACGTCGTGCAACAGGGCGATGATCGTACCCAGGGAATACCTCCAGTCGCGGAACCGGATGAAAATATACAGGAAGATCATCAGCAGCGCGAAGATCGTAGCCTTCATGGCACCCGATTTCAGGTCGTCCGAGATCGTCGGTAATACTTTATTGGATCCCTGTTTGTACTGGTCCTGGAATTTTTCATACGTGATCCCCTTTGGCAGATAGTTGGCAAGCCCGGTGATCAGTTTGCTTTCCACAATGGAATCCGCGGCCAGGCTCGGGTTGTTGATCTGGTATGAAGTGGTGATGTCCAGCGTGGTATTATCCCCGATCGTTTTCAGGATGGGATTTTCTCCTTCAAATGCGGTCCGCAGGTCTGCCCGGACTTTATCAAGGTCGCCAACAGGTTTGTCGAACCGAACCTGGTAGCTACGGCCCCCGTTGAATTCCACCCCGTAATCAAACCCGTTTAAGAAGGCCCCGATGCCTCCGAGGAGTACGACTACAGAAATCATATAGGCCACTTTCCGGTATTCGATAAACTTGAATTTGGCATGCCGGAAAATGCGGCGGGAAATACCCGTAAAATATTCCAGGTGTCTCTTTTTATTTGTGAACCATTCAGTCACCCAACGGCTTACCAGGATTCCGCAGAACAGGGAAAGCAGGATACCGATGATTTGGGTGGTGGCAAAACCTTTTACCGGGCCCAGACCAAAGTAGAACAGGATGATCGCGGTAAGGAGGGTGGTAACGTGGGCGTCCAGCACGGGTGGCAGCGACCGTTTATAACCTTCGCTGATCGCGGGGAGATATCCTTTTCCACGGGACAACTCCTCTTTGATCCGTTCATAAATGATTACGTTGGTGTCCACGGCCATACCAATGGTAAGTACAAGGCCGGCGATACCGGGGGCAGTCAGCGTGGCACCCAGACCCGCAAGTACACCTACTGTGAAAAGCAGGTTCAGTATAAGTGCAATATTGGCGATCCAGCCGCTGGTATTATAATACACCAGCATCAGGAGAAAGATCACAATAAATGAAATCAGGAAGGCCATCGATCCGCCCTGGATAGCTTTTTTACCCAACGTGGGACCAACCTGCTGCTCAGCCACGATCTTCGCGGGCGCAGGCAGTTTACCGGCCTTCAGAATATTGGCCAGGTCAGATGCTTCCTGCTGGGTATAACTTCCGCTGATCGATGAAATTCCGTTAGGAATCTCGTTGATTACATTAGGTGCGGAGTAAACGATATTATCAAGCACGATGGCGATCGGCTTGCCGACGTTCTTACGGGTCATTTCCCGCCAGATATTGGCCCCGAAATTTTTCATTTCCATCCGCACTTCCACTTTGCCATACTGGTCAAAATCCTGGCGTGCATCCGAGATCGCGTCTCCTTCAAGTTTGGCCTGGGGACGTCCATATGTACGGAGCGCATACAGGGGAACAAAACTGGAGGCCACTCCTTTCTTGTTCTTTTCAGGAATTCCGTATGCCCAGATGATATCCGAAGGGAAGTTTGGTTGCAGCTCATTGAGGTATTGGCGTACCAGACCGGTATCTTTCACGCTTACGCTACCGATAGCGGCAGGGAAAGACACTTTTCCTTTCTCATCCTGGAAAGGAGCAATAAACTGGATATATTTTTCAATGGTATTTTTTGCAGTCAGGTCAGTCGCTTTTTTTGCGGTCGTATCCGTATCGGTTCCGATCTTTTTGGAAAGCAGCGAACCGGATGTATCAGCCTGGCCGGTCGTATCTGTAGGGGTTGTTTTATTTGCTGTGGTGTCTGTGACCGCAGTGGTATCTGTCACACCTCCATATCGTGCATTGAAAACCTGGATTGCTTTTTGCCAGCCACTGCTGTAGTTTTCATCATTGAGGGTATATACTTCCCAGAACTGCAGGTTGGCTGTACTTTGCAGGATCTTCCTGACCCTTTCCTTGTCTTTGATGCCAGCGAGTTCAACGTTGATAATCCCTTTTTCACGGTTGGGGTTGATGTTCGGCTGGGCCACCCCAAACTGGTCGATCCGGGTACGCAATACCCTTTCAGTCCGGTCAAAAGCGTCCATGGCTTCACCGCGGATATAGCTTTCTACCTTGCTGTCGCTCGAGTTGATATCAATTTTTCCGGCGGCAGCCCCCGCAAACAGGGAGGAAAGGGGTCTTACTTTTTCAATCTTTCTGTATTCCTCAATAAAAAGAGTAATAAAGTCAGCCCCGCTGTTGGCTTTGCGCTTTTCCGCATTCTGAATGGCCGCCAGGAAATTGGGGTCTTTGGAGTTGTTGGCCAGTGAGCGGAGGAGACCGGTCATCTCCACTTCCATCGTTACGTTGATACCGCCCTGGAGATCCAGCCCCAGGTTCAGTTCTTCTTCCTTGGCCTTCTGGTAGCTCATGGCTCCGTTGATACCATAGGTAAGGGTTACATCCCGGGTACTGTCGAGCAGCCTTCTCAGCCGCTCTTCATAAACTTTGTCAAGTTGCTCCTGGTATACCAGTTGAGAATCCTTATTGCCGGGAAATTTTTCAGTGGCCGAAGGAAAATTCTTTTTTACATAGCTCAGGGCACTGGCCTCCATTTTCTTTTCATGGTTCCTTACAAACCAGGTAAAGGATAATTGGTAAAGCGAATAAATGATGAGAAGAACTGTAAAAAAGCGGACCAAACCTTTCAGTTGCATACAATGGGTGATTTACAGATTTTCCCCTGCTGTTCCAGTCCGGACAAAACAAGGGTTATATACTTTTTTTAAAGGACGGCAAAGATAGGGTTTTAGGGTGTAAACTGGTACAGCAAAGCCCGGGTAATTTTTGACATTTCCCCCTTTTTTTAATCTGATTATCAGGAGCTTAATAATCAGGTGTGGGAGGACTGTCTCCCGGCTGAACTTGAGCCCCGATTTGTATTGATCCTGCCCGGCCCGATGCCCCTGCTGCCGGTTCAAACGTGGCCCAGATTCTTCACTGCAGATCTGGCTGTATCCCGGCTGCTTCAATTTCAGGAAAAGGCAAGGCTGGATAGGGCTTACTGCCCGTTTTGAATTTGTTTTACACTTATCTTCGGGCCATACGCTTGCGACTGCCTGCTACGCCCATCTTTTGAATTTGCAAACCCATAATCATGCAGTTATCTTCTTTTCTCGATCGCTTTAATGAACCTGAAACCCTGAAGATGGCCAAACTGGGCCGTGAATTGAGGTCACGCGGGGTGGATGTGATCGACCTTAGTCTTGGGGAGCCCGATTTTGATACACCGGAGCACATCAAGGAGGCTGCGATACAGGCCATCCGCGACAACTGGAGCCACTACACACCGGTGGCCGGTTTACCGGATCTGCGTGAAGCAGTCTGCGCCAAGCTGAAAAGAGATAACGGGCTGGATTATAAACCGGAGAATATTGTGGTTTCCACGGGCGCCAAGCAAAGTCTGGCAAACCTGATCCTGACACTTGTGGACGAGGGCGATGAAGTGATCATTCCAACACCTTACTGGGTTACTTACAGTGAACTGGTTAAGATCGCCCGCGGCCGGGTGGTGGAATTGAAAACAGCCCCTGAAAAGGGATTTAAAGTGACTCCGGACCAACTGGAGGCAGCCATTACTCCCCGTACGCGCGTATTCCTTTTTTCATCGCCCTGCAATCCCAGTGGTTCGGTTTACAGCCGGGAGGAACTTGCTGCACTGGCAGATGTATTCAGCCGGCATCCCGGTGTATTCATCATGTCGGACGAAATATATGAATACATCAATTTTGTGGGTTCGCATGAAAGCATTGCACAGTTCGAGGCAATCCGTGACCAGGCGGTGATCATAAACGGTCTGAGCAAGGGTTTTGCCATGACCGGCTGGAGGCTGGGATATATTGCGGCTGCGGCTCCCGTGGCCCGGGGCTGCGAAAAAGTGCAGGGGCAGTTTACCAGCGGAGCAAATGCGGTGACGCAACGGGCCGCCATCACCGCACTCAGTACCGATCTGCGTCCCACCCGGGAAATGGTAAAGGAATTCTCCGCGCGCAGGAGCAAAGTGCTCGAACTGGTAAAGGAAATTCCGGGTATCCAATGCCCGGTGCCGGAAGGGGCTTTTTATATATTCCCGGATGTGAGTTCTTATTATGGAAAACGTGCCGGGGATACCGTGATCAGGAATGCGGCGGAACTCAGCCTGTACCTGCTCAATACTGCCCATGTATCTTCCGTTATGGGTGACGCGTTTGGAGAACCTGCCTGCATCCGCTTCTCATTTGCCAACAGCATGGCCAATATCGAAGAAGGGTGGAAGCGCATCGCGAAGGCGCTGTCCGATTTGCGATGATGTGCGTTTGATTATTTGCTCCGGCCGCTTAGAAATAACCGGTGCAATGCCAAGACCTGGGGGATCACCAGTTCCTGCTCGTCGTTGCGGACGATATGGTCACATAATTTCATCTTCATATCCTCGTCGAGTTGTCTGTCCATTCTCTTCCGAACTTCCCCTGCTGAAATTCCGTCTCTGTCCATCACCCTTTTTAACCTGATTGCGGACGGGGCGTAAACACCCACCACCACATCGAGCCCGGCTGCCGCGCCGCTTTCAAATAAAAGTGCCGCTTCCTTGACCACATACGGAGCGTTCTGTTGCCCGATCCATATTTCCGCATCCCGGATCGTGGCGGGATGAACCAGGGCATTCAGCTGACCGAGCTTTTCCGCATCATTGAAAACCAGTCCGGCGATATAGGACCGGTCCAGAAACCCGTCTCGGTAGGAGGAAGGGCCAAAAAACCGGATGATTTCTTCTTTGAGCGTGGGATCCGAATTCATCAGGCGGCGGGCTGCCTCATCCGCATCATATACCGGGATGCCCAGGATCGAAAAGATCCGGGCAACGGTTGATTTGCCGCTGCCAATTCCACCAGTTAGCCCGATTTTCAGCATACGCGGTAGTTTATTCAGGAGGAAAAAATATTCCGGAACCCGGTGTAAACTTACACGGGATTCCGGAATTCAAAGCCTTTGCGGGTCTGCTTATTTTTTATCTGCTGTCGCAGGTTTGTTCAGCGCCGCGGTCCAGTCCATACTGATTGCCGAACGTTCGATCTTGATATAACTGCCCGGGCTGATTTCTATATTCAGGGTGCCGTCGTCATTTACTTTATTAATCGTCCCGTGTATGCCAGCGATGGTCACGATCTTGTCGCCCCGCTGCAGGTCCTCGATGAATTTTTTCTGGTTCTTGGCCCGTTTTGCCTGCGGGCGGATAAAGAAGAGCCAGAATACCAGGATCATCAGACCCAGGAATATAAACTGGAATCCGCCCATTCCGCCTCCCTGTGAGGCCCCTCCCTTGGACTGGTCGGCCCCCGGGGGAACACAGGATACAAGCGATAACGTGAAGATGCCGGCGATCAAAAACGTGAGTCTGGATTTCATGAATGATTGTTTAGGTTGTTTTTCTGAAATTATTTTTTCTCGGTTTCCTGGATATCCCCTGTGAATGTAAGGGTATGATCCGTAGCCGGTGTGGTGTTTGCTTTCACATAGATCTGCTTGGAGATGGTACCCTGGCCGCTGCCGTTGAATTTGGCGCGGATGATCCCTTCTTCTCCCGGGGGGATTGGTTTTTCAGGTTTTTCGGGGATGGTACAACCGCACTGGGCAGTTACATTCTCAATGATCAGGTTTTTCGTGCCTGAATTTTTAAACCGGTAGGTGATCTCAATGGTCTGGTCCTTCACCAGTTTTCCCAGGTTCCGGGTGGTGGGATCGATCCACTCCAATGTAGTGAAATTGGAAGGGTCACTAAGGGCTTTTTGCTTTTGTTCTTCAGTCAGGGCTTCTCCGCCCCCCGCGGCACCATCCGCTTTCTTGTCCTTGCCCTGGCAGGAAGAGAGCAAAGCGGCCGCACTCAGAAGGATGAACCATTTTTTCATGGTAAAAATTTTATGAACCGCAAATTTAGGTGAAAGCCGATATATGGCCCACCGGATGCGGAACAGTTTCAGCATCAGGAGGTTCCTTTCTTATAATCCACTTTCAGCATTTTTCCCTGCTGAACCAGTTCCTTATGGATATTATCGAGGATACCGTTTACAAACTGACCGCTTTGTGCGGTGCTGTATTCCTTGGCCAGGTCAATATATTCATTGATCGTGACTTTGGGCGGGATGGTTTCAAAATACAGGAATTCTGCCACCCCCATCTTCATCAGGATCATATCCAGCAAGGCGATCCGTTCAGGGTCCCAGTTCTTCAGTTTTGGAATGATCAGCGATTGGAGGTGTTCATCTTTTTCGATTACCGTATCCAGCAATGAAAATGCGAATTGTTCCTTGTCGGGACTCAACAGCTGCTTGAACTGGATCGACCCGGGCTTCTGAATATACCCTGCCAGCAACTGTACAACCAGTTCTCCGTCGTCATCCCAGTTGGTGAAGTTTTCCTCCAAGTGGGAGATGAAAGTATCGTTGGCCAGCAACAGATCATTCAGGATGAATTCCAGGATTCCTTTCTCCCCGCTACGGTCACGGCCGGGTACCGCAATGTATGCAGCATATTCGGGTGAGCCTGTCAGAAGCTGGTATATTTTCCGGATCAGATCGCGGGTTTCTTCCTTCGATTGCTGAAAGACCAGTTCGGGTTTCTCCTCGGCAAACTGTTCGCGCAAAGCCTGGTCATCTAGCATTTTCCAGATCAGTTCGTTCCCCGCTATCTTGGTGTTTACATTCAGGTCTTCGCGACTGGGCAGGTGTTTAGAAGCCCGTTGGTGGGAGTCCGTTTCGGCATAGCGGGAAACTTCGGTAAGGAACCAGGTCAGGTAAATCAGCAGGGAACGGGTCTGTTTAAAATGGCCTTTCAGGATCAGTCGGGGCTCCCTTGGTTTTACATCATTTTCCAGGCTGCTCACCGTATAGAGGGTCTGCATCACTTTTACCCGGATATTTCGTCTGCTGATCATTCCGAAGAACTTTTAGGGCGCGAAGGTAAGCAAAGTGAAAGACATGCCATTTATCAACATCAGGATATTGCCTGTGGAGAACTCGGTTTTGAGCCTGTAATTGGCGATTCACACCCTTGAAAAATTGTATTTTTACCAAAATTCAAACCTGCGAGAACAATGATGCACAAACCTACAGTGGTCCTGTTGGCCGGGTTGTCCGCTCTGATAATTTTTTTGCTCAGTCTTAAATCTTTTCAGTCCTCTCCCCTCAACAATTTTTCATCCGGGCTTCCCCTTCAAGATACATATGAACCTTTAATTGATGAAACCGGGATGCCCCTGCGTTTACTCAGGTATGAGTATAAAATGATGGTGGACCCTTACCTGGGCGGGGTACCGGTATCCCGGCTTGAATCCGCGGAACTGGCCTTGTTCAGCCAGACCGGGCGGGGGGAGCAGGTTAGTGCCCTTACCTGGACCGAGCGAGGACCTTCCAATATCGGGGGGCGTACCCGCGCCATCCTTGTTGATGCGGCAGACCCAGGCGGTAATACGGTTTATGCCGGGGCAGTTGGCGGCGGGCTTTGGAAGACCACCAATTTTAAATCGGTTAACCCGATCTGGACCGCAGTAAACGATTTTTTCGCCAATCTTGCAGTTACCTGTATCAGCCAAAATCCTCTGAACAGCCAGGAAATCTATTTTGGAACCGGGGAAGGTTTTGGCAATATCGATGCCATCGATGGACGGGGGATCTGGCACACTGCAAATGGAGGTGCGAACTGGACCCAACTGGCCTCTACCACGGGTATTTCCCATGTACTGGATCTTGAATTTGATAATAACGGGTACATCTATGCATCCACCCGTTCCACCAATTCCGCCTTGCGTGGTATTTTGAGATCATCCGATAACGGTACCAACTGGACACAGGTGCTTACTGATCCAAACCCCGGTATTACTACCCGGGGTGCAGACCTGGAACGGGCGGCTGACGGCGACATGTATGCCACCCTGGGCATTTTTTCTTTAGGTCATATTTTCCGGTCCGCTTCAAACGGAACCAATACCGGGATCGCAAATTCCTGGACGGAGATTACGGCCCCGGGGATCACGAGTAATAATTATCAGCGGGTAGAGATCGCTGTGTGCCCGGGTAATCCCAACCGGATCTATGCTGTGGCCCAAAGCGGAACTACTTACGGGATCGGAGGGATGTACCGGTCTGACAACGACGGTGTCAACTGGACCAATCTTTCAAATGCATCCTGGTGCGACCAGGGCGCTTCCACCAATGCTGATTATTCCCGCTCCCAGGCATGGTATGACCTGATTATGGCGGTGGACCCTTCAAACAGTAATACGGTGCTGTCCGGCGGGGTTGTGGTTGTAAAGAGTACTAATTCTGGTGTCGACTGGTCACAGGCCACCCGCTGGACCTCCGGCGCCACCTGTACCAATGTGCCGGTTATTCATGCCGATATTCATGAAATAAAATTTTTGAGCAGCACTGAGATCATAATCGCAACCGACGGAGGAATCTATTACAGCAACGACGGCGGAGCCAGTTTTAGCAATAAAAATAACGGTTATAATGTGACCCAGTATTATGGTATGGCCATGCATCCTGCTGCGGGGAATAATACCATGCTGGGCGGCACACAGGACAACGGATCGCACCTGTTTAGTTCAGCGGGAATCAACAATGTCAATACTGTTACGGGCGGCGACGGCGGACTTTGTTTTATCGACCAAACAAATGGAGCCATTTGGATAACCGCAAATCCAGGAGGTTATTATAATATTTACCGCAACAGCGGAACCTATCTTGGTACCGGTGGCACCGGGAACGGAAGGTTTATCGGCGCAGCGGACTACGCCAGCAATCTGAACATCCTGTATTTCGGTGATGGGGATGGTTTGTACGGCCGGATTATCAACGTTGAATCCGGAACTGCTCAGCAGAGTTTAATTGATGTTTCAGCAGAAATGGGGAACAACAGACAGGTCAGTTGTGTAAAAGTGGATCCGGCTGATGAAACGGTGATTTGGCTGGGTTGCTCAGATTCTGAAAATAATGCAGGTGCGGCTGTTACCCCGATACTTTTAAAAGTAATCCGTGCCGATGGCCCCCAAAATGGTCAGCCAGGCACCACTGTTTTAGCAACTCCCTATGCTGGCCCTGCGTTGCCTGCGGGCGCGTATATTTCGAGCATAGATATCGAGCCGGGAAATTCGAATCATTTGATAATGACTGTTTCCAATTACGGCGTTAACAGCGTATGGGAAAGTACCAACGGGGGGGCAAACTGGACATCCGTGGAAGGCAACCTGCCCGATATGCCAGTACGCTGGGCCTTATTCATACCAGCAGGATATCATGCCAGAACCCAGGCAATCGGCGGGGTATTGCTGGCTACGGAACTCGGGGTCTGGACCACACCCGCACTCAACGGAGGGGGCACGGTTTGGTCTGCCAATAATTCAGGGCTGGCCAATGTACGGGTGGATCAGCTGGCCCTTCGCAGTTCTGATAACTGGGTTGGCGCAGCCACACATGGCAGAGGTATTTTCACAACATCATTGTTAAGTGCCTTACCTGTGACCCTGATTGATTTTACAGGGCGGCAACAAGGTGAAAATATCGTCATAGACTGGAGCACATCAAGCGAATTCAACAGCAGCCATTTCGAATTGGAAAAGTCCATCAACGGGAGGGATTTCAAAAAAATCACAACCCTTCAGGCGGCCGGACAAAGCACAGACAAAAAGGAATACCGGTATACGGATTCAGAAGTGAGATCTGAGAAGAACTATTACAGGCTTCGTTCGGTAGACCTTGATAACCAGTACGAATTGAGTGATGTGGTATTTGTGAAAATTCCTGGAAAGGAACAGAAACTTTATGTATCTGGAAATCCTTTTCGCGACAGGATTTCACTCCGTCTCTTCAAGGAACCGGCAACCGGCACCATGCTCCGGCTGATTGATGTAAATGGCCGGCAGGTCATGCAGCAACAGTTCGGCAAGGGTGTGCAGGTTCTGGAATGGCCGATACCAGCAGGCCGGCTCAGTTCCGGGGTTTATTACCTCCAGGTGTTTACGGACGGACATCAGTTTACCCGGCAAATGATCAAACAATAGAAAGGTATTTGATTGAAAGCCATCCCTTCGGATGGCTTTTTTTATGCCCTTGTGTGAAAAATTGGCACAGCCATGGACAAAAAAGACCCTAATCGGCGGGCTTTATGACAATGACTGACAGATGAACTGAAATTTTTTCACCTGGCCCCCCCGTGGCATGTTATTTACTGTACCTTCGCCGCCCACCTGTTAAAAGGAGCGGCAGGCAGGCCCGGAATTCCGGGTTCCTTATTCAAATAACTCAAAATCAATAAATCTATGGCTAAGAAAGTGAATGTTACCCCGCTTCACGACAGGGTAATCGTAAAAGCGGCCGCTGCAGAAGAAAAGACGGCAGGCGGAATCATTATTCCGGACACAGCTAAGGAAAAACCCCAACGCGGTATTGTGATTGCTGCCGGTCCCGGTAAAAAGGACGAGCCGGTTACTGTAAAGAACGGAGATACGGTTCTTTATGGCAAATATGCCGGCACTGAGATCCAGATCGACGGAGAGGACTACCTGATCATGCGGGAGTCCGATATCCTTGCAATCGTTTAATCACCGGCCTTCCGGGCATTTCAACAGGCGGATATCATAATTAAACTGAAATCTTCCTGAAAAAAAATTAAAACTATTAATTATGGCAAAACAGATATTCTTCGACATCGAAGCAAGAAATAAAATGAAAAAAGGCGTGGACACCCTGTCCAATGCCGTGAAAGTAACCCTCGGTCCCAAAGGCCGCAACGTCGTGATCGAGAAAAAATTCGGCGCTCCTTCCATAACAAAGGACGGTGTAACCGTTGCCAAGGAAATTGAACTCGAGGACCCGATCGAGAACATGGGTGCACAAATGGTTAAGGAGGTGGCTTCGAAAACTGCAGATATCGCAGGTGATGGTACCACCACTGCAACCGTACTGGCCCAGTCGATCATCAGCGAAGGCCTGAAGATGGTGGCCGCAGGTGCAAACCCGATGGACCTGAAAAGAGGGATTGACAAAGCCGTAAGCAAGATCGTTGAACACCTCAAAGGCCAATCCCAGGCTGTTGGAAATGACCACAGCAAGATCCAGCAGGTGGCAGCCATCTCTGCGAACAACGACGCCGAGATCGGTAAACTGATCGCGGAAGCAATGAAAAAAGTGGGTAAAGAAGGTGTGATTACCGTTGAAGAAGCCCGCGGTACCGAAACCACTGTGGAAGTGGTGGAAGGGATGCAGTTTGACCGGGGTTATATCTCTCCGTACTTCGTGACCAACAGCGAGAAAATGGAAGCTGAACTGGAGAACCCTTATATCCTGATTTACGACAAGAAGATCAGCAATATGAAGGATATACTGCATATCCTTGAGAAAGTAGCCCAGGGCGGACGTCCCCTGCTGATCATTGCAGAGGATCTCGAAGGAGAAGCCCTCGCAACCCTCGTGGTAAACAAACTCCGCGGTACACTGAAAGTAGCCGCTGTAAAAGCACCCGGTTTTGGTGACCGTCGCAAAGAAATGCTGCAGGACATAGCGGTGCTGACCAAGGGTATCGTGATCAGTGAAGAACAGGGTTACAAACTGGAGAATGCCGATCTCAGCTACCTGGGTACTGCTGCGTCCGTGACCATTGACAAAGACAATACCACTGTAGTGGGTGGCAAAGGCAAAAAGGACGATATCAATGCCCGGATCAACCAGATCAAAGCACAGATCGAAGTAACCACTTCCGATTATGATCGTGAAAAACTGCAGGAGCGCCTGGCTAAACTGAGCGGCGGTGTGGCAGTTCTGAATGTTGGGGCAGCTACCGAAGTGGAAATGAAAGAGAAAAAAGACCGGGTCGATGACGCGCTTCATGCGACCCGCGCAGCTGTTGAAGAAGGAATCGTTCCGGGTGGTGGTGTGGCCTTTATCCGCGCCGTCGAGGCCCTCGAGAAATTCAAAGGCAGCAACGAAGATGAAACAACCGGTGTGGCTATTGTAAAACGCGCCCTCGAAGAACCCTTGCGCCAGATCGTGGAGAATGCAGGTATCGAAGGTTCCATCGTGGTTCAGAAAGTGAAGGAAGGCAAGGCCGATTTCGGTTTTAATGCCCGCACAGACGAGTATGAGAACCTCCTGAAAGCCGGGGTGATCGATCCCACCAAGGTAACACGTATCGCCCTTGAAAATGCCGCTTCGATCGCAGGTATGTTACTGACCACTGAATGTGTGGTGGCCGACAAACCCAAGAAAGAAGAGCCCCACACACATCCCGCTCCGGGCATGGGTGGAATGGATTATTAATTCTCATAATAGAAGAAGCTCAGATCCCGCCTATTACAGGCGGGATCTTTTTTTGGGGTATATGGGAGTAAAATTCAAACCGGATAAACATGTTTCTTGTTAACTTTATATTTCGCTATTACTTAACTGAAATCATCATTTAAGCGCAAGCATATGCACAAAATCTACAAACCCCTTTTAGCGTTTTTAGCATGTATCCTGATTACCGGTTCAGGCTTCGGGCAAAACCGGTTTTTCTCTTATGCCGGAGAGAATGCTGACCGGCCTACTTCCGGTAAGCGGGAAATATTTCCCCAGAAATTCGGGGCATTTAACATGGATGCCGTTTCCATGCGGTCTTTCCTCTGGACACTCCCCGCTGAAAACACGATCAACCAGAACCGGGGCCAGGCTCCGGTGATGGAGATTCCCATGCCCGACGGAAGTCTTGCTAAATTCCGGGTCTGGGAAAGCAGTATCATGGAGCCGGGTCTGGCAGCAAAATTTCCCGGCATGAAACAATTCCTGGGACAGGGGATCGACGACCCTTATGCTACCATCCGGTTTGATTACAACCCCTACACCGGTTTTCACGGGCAAATCCTTTCGGCTGCGAAAGGACGAGTATTCATCGATCCTTATGCGAAGGGTGATCTCCGTTATTACATGAGCTATTACACGAAAGAATATACCCGCGAGGTTAATTTTATTTGCGATGTGGTGGACAGTCAGCTTCCCCAAAATCCCGCAAATCCACAGGCGGCCTGCCTGGGTACCACCATGCGTACCTACCGGCTTGCCCTGGCCTGCACCGGGGA
Source organism: Chitinophagaceae bacterium (assembly GCA_049421765.1). GTDB lineage: Bacteria > Bacteroidota > Bacteroidia > Chitinophagales > Chitinophagaceae > JJ008. The sequence goes on along the minus strand of JBMSNP010000007.1, from coordinate 52,949 downwards.
ATATGCAGTGGCTGTTTGCGCACCGAACCCGCCTTCCGTTCCCGTAACGGCGGCGGCCATGCTCACTTCTGTAAACCGGGTTGTGGGCGTATATGAAACCGAAGTATCCCTGCGCATGGTGCTGATAGCAAATAACAACAATATCATTTATCTCAACGGGGCAACTGATCCCTATACCAACAACAGCGGAAGTACCATGCTGGGCGAGAACCAGGCCAATCTGGACGCGGTGATCGGCAACGCCAATTATGATATCGGGCATGTTTTCAGTACTGGTGGCGGCGGTGTGGCCAACCTCCGCAGTCCCTGTAATACGGGATCCAAGGCGCGTGGCGTTACCGGTTCAGCAAACCCGGTGGGCGACCCCTTTGATATAGATTATGTAGCCCATGAAATGGGTCACCAGTGGGGGGGCAACCATTCGATGGCCGGTTGCGGATCTTCTCCCGTGACCACCAAGTACGAAGTGGGAAGCGGCACTACCATTCAGGCTTATGCTGGTATTTGCGGAGCACAGAATATTCAACCCAACAGTGATCCCTTTTTCCATGCAATCAGTTTTGACGAGATCAGCGACTATATTACAAGCGGGGGTGGCGCCGCATGTGCCGCAACCTCAGCCACCGGGAATACGCTTCCCGTGATAAATCCATTGCCAAACAACGGCCTGACCATTCCGGTAAGCACCCCATTCACGCTCTCGGGTACCGCAACCGATGCGAACGGGGATGCGCTGACCTACTGTTGGGAACAATGGGATATTGGAGGCGGTTCGGTACACACCTGGAACGAGGGTGCTACGGCCGCACCCGGCAATACGGTACCTCTTTTTAAATCACGGGTCCCCAAGACCACGGGCAGCCGGACCTTTCCGGATATCGCCGTGATCCTGGCCGGTTACCCTGCTAATCCGCCCGCCACCATGGGCGGATTGAAAGGGGAAACCCTTTCACCGGTGTCGCGGCAGATGAAATTCAGACTAACAGTTAGGGATAACCGCGCTGGCGGGGGCGGGGTCGTTTCGAGCGGCAATGGCGGCTGTCAGAATTCCGCGAGCTTTACCGTGGATGTGGCCGGATCGGCTCCCTTTACAGTAAATTCCCCCAATGGTGGGAATGCTTTTGTCAGCGGATCCACCCAAACAGTTACCTGGGATGTGGCCGGAACCAATGCTTCTCCATTCAACGTGTCCAATGTGAAGATCTCTTTGTCAACCGACGGCGGGCTGACCTATCCCACTGTTTTGGCCGCGAGCACTTCCAATGACGGAAGTGAACCGGTTCTTTTTCCCTGTGTCACCAGCAACACCGCACGCATTAAAGTGGAAGCGCTGGGGAATATCTTTTTTGACATATCCGACAACAATTTTTCGATCCAGAGCGGATTCGACTTCAATTCACCGGCTCCCGTTGTTTCAGGATGCCCGGTACCCAACACCCTGTCAGCCACACTGGGTACGCTCGGACCTTGCGGATTTACCAATAATATTACCCTGAGCGCCTCGGGCAATCCGCCCGGCACAACGGTCAGTTTTGCACCCAACCCGGTAACACCGGGTAGCAACACAACCGTTACCCTGAACAACACGGCTGCGCTGGCCCCCGGGAACTATACAATTACCATCAGCGGAAACGCTGCCGGCGCTCCGGTACGCACACGTGATATCATATTCACGATCAGTACCACCGTTACACCCTCGATCAATACCCAGCCGGTGGCACAAACGGTTTGCCTGGGTAGCAATGCATCCTTTAGCGTCACAGCTACGGATGCAAGTGGCTACCAGTGGCAGGTAAGCAGCGGCGGCGGACCTTTCACCAATATTCCGGGAGCGGTCAATGCTTCATATGCCATTACCGGCGTAACTGCTGGATTAAACGGAAATCAGTACCGGGTCGTGGTCACATCGGCCTGCGCCACTTCAGTTACGTCAAACGCTGTTGGTCTTACGGTCATCAACCCAGTTGCGATCTCCGCCCAGCCGGTCAATAAGGAACTTTGTTCCGGAGGCGGTACCAGTTTTTCCATCACGGCCTCAAGCAGCCAGACCATCGTTTACCAATGGCAGGTAAGTACTGCCACACCGGCCAATTGGTCCAACCTTAGCAATAATGCCACCTATTCGGGGGTGAATACAGCCACCCTGACTTTGGCCAGCGTGCCTGTTTCCATGAATACCTACCAGTATCGCTGCCAGGTATCCAATGCGACTTGTTCTTCACCCGTTAATTCTGCATCTGCAACGCTTACCGTTCGGCAACTTCCTTCCGTTACTTTATCGGCAAGCCCGATCAGCTCCCTGCTGCCCGGTCAGACCACTACACTAACGGCCCTGCCCAGTGCCTCACAAGGCGGAGTGCTCACCACATCCTGGTTCTATAATGCTAATCCTGTTTCCAATTCGGGTAATACCCGGGTTGTCAATGTGGAGCAGGTGGGAAGCTACCGGGTAACGATACAGGAAGTATGGGGAAGCGGCCTTACCTGCGCTGCCCAGTCATCCGATGTGGTGATCGATGCGGCAGTAAGTGATAAGCTCTTTATCTTCCCAAGTCCCAACGATGGCCGGTTTACCGTTTCCTATTACAACAACGGGGGGAACAGCTCTCAACGCCGGATCGTGATCGTGGATGCCAAGGGCGCCAAAGTTTATGACCGCCAGTTCCCGATATCGGGATCCTACACCCTCCTGAACATCGATCTCCGCCAGGTAAACCGGGGGATCTATTTTGTACTGGTGGGAGATGCCACCGGGGCCAGGCTGGCAGAGGGAAAGGTTCATATCAGGTAAACAGATGAATATCAGCATAAGTCTAAACCCGCCGGTAATTACCGGCGGGTTTTTTTTAACGGATTCCGAACCCGGTAACCGGCATTTTGGCGTACCTTTGCGGCTCCAAAAAAAAGGAATATGATCAGTGTACGGGATCTGAAACTGGCTTACGGCAAACGGGTATTGTTTGAAGATGTGAACCTCAATTTTACGAGAGGCAATTGTTATGGTGTGATTGGTGCCAACGGGGCCGGGAAAAGTACTTTTCTCAAAATTCTCAGCGGTGAGATCGAAGCGAACAAGGGCACCGTTGAAATTACCCCTGGAGAACGGATGGCCGTGCTTAAACAAAACCAGTTCCAGTTTGATGAAGTGACCGTACTCAATACGGTCCTGATGGGACATACCAAATTATGGGCGGTGGCCCAGGAAAGGGAAAGTATATATGCCCTCGCCGATTTTACCGAGGAAGACGGAATGCGTGCCGGTGAACTGGAGGCGGAATACGGGGAAATGGGCGGATATACCGCCGAAAGCGATGCGGCAACCCTGCTGGGTGAACTGGGGGTGAAGGAAGAATTCCACCAGTCCCTGATGAAAGATATCCCTTCCAATTTCAAGGTCCGGGTATTGCTTGCTCAGGCGCTTTTCGGGAATCCTGATATCCTGCTGCTAGACGAGCCGACAAACGGCCTCGATATCGAAACGATCAGCTGGCTGGAGAATTTCCTGGCCGACTACGAAAATATTGTACTCGTGGTGAGCCACGACCGGCACTTTCTCGATGCTGTTTGTACCCACGTGGTGGATGTGGACCGGCAAAAGATCAAGATATTTACGGGGAACTATACATTCTGGTACGAGTCGTCGCAGCTAATGGCCCGCCAGATCAATGACAAGAACAAGAAAACAGAGGAGAAACGCCAGGCATTGCTCGACTTTATCGCGCGGTTCAGCGCAAACGCGAGTAAAAGCCGGCAGGCAACTTCAAGAAAAAAGGCCCTGGAAAAACTTACGATCGAAGAGATTGAGCCCAGCTACCGCAAATATCCGGGTATCATTTTCCAGCCCCTCCGTGAAGTGGGAAACCAGATCCTCAACGTGGAGAAACTCCGGAAATCCGTTGACGGCCGGGTTCTTTTCAGCGATGTAACCTTTACAATCAACAAAGGGGACAAGATCGCGCTGCTGAGCCGCGACCCGCTGGCCGTTACAAATTTCTTCAATATCATCACAGCAGATACGATCGCCGACAGTGGTTCCTACGAGTGGGGCAGTACAGTTACGCATGCTTATCTCCCGCAGGAAAACAGCGGTTTCTTTACCGGCGATATGAACCTGATGGACTGGCTCCGCCAGTATGTGCCCGATCATGTAAAGGATGTGGATGAACCTTTCCTTCGCGGATTCCTGGGTAAAATGTTGTTTAGCGGGGACGATGTATTGAAAAAAACCAATGTACTTAGCGGGGGAGAAAAGGTTCGCTGTATGATCAGCCGGATGATGCTCCAGAGTCCGAACGTGATCATGCTGGACCAGCCTACCAATCACCTCGATCTGGAAAGCATCCAGAGTTTTAACGAACAATGCACCGACTACAAAGGGATCGTTCTGCTTACGAGTCACGACCATACCTTTATGCAAACCGTTGCCAACCGGGTGATTGAATTAACACCCAGGGGGATCATCGACCGGCTTACTAGCTTTGATGAATACCTGGAGGATGAGCGTGTAAAAAACCTAAGGGAAGAGCTTTACGCGAGTGAGTAGCTGATACCAATAGTTGTTGGTTCCAAGTCCAAATCCTTACTTTTTATCTCACCAACAGCACTGTTCCCTTCTGGAAGTATTTCCGGTTATCAAGCCCGATCGCCTCAAACATCCACACATAGACATCTGTTCCGAGGGTCTGTCCTTTCAGGGTGCCGTCCCATCCCTGGCTGCCGGCAGGATGCAGGTAAACCACTTGTCCCCAGCGGTTGAACACCCTGAAATACCGAAGTTCCTTTATCCCCAGCATGATGGGACGCAAAAGGTCATTCCGCCCGTCACGATTGGGTGAAAATGCCGACGGAACATAAACTTTTACTTCCTTGATTGTTTGCACCAGCTGGGTGTCTACGGTTAGGCAACCGGCAGCGGTTTCGATGCCTACTGTGAACACCTGGTCATATAGCTGAACAGGTGTGAAATTGGGTGTCGGAATATCCGAATCATCTAGACCAAAACCAGGGCTCCACTGGTACCGAATACCGAAATCACGTGCATTTAGCTGAACCGGAAAGTTCAGTACCGCATATTGTATCGGGTATCGGATCCCGGGTCGAGGGATTTCGATCGAGATCTGTTCGTTCCGGGTACTGTTCGTACATCCTTCTTTGGAATACATTTTGGCATGATACACACCGGACTGCCCCACCCTGTATTGCAACTGGTTGGCACCGAAGATCGCAGAATTGTTAAGAAACCATTGTACGCTGTCTACAGGCGATACCTCCAGGTACGTACTTTCGCCGGAAGTAATGCAATAATTTGTTTTCCCGATCAGTTGCAAAGCACTGTCGACCACCGAGGCTTTTACCAGCACTGTATCCCGGTTTACACAGCCCCCCCCGGGACTGCGTACGGTTACTTCATAAGCAGTTGTGACGGCGGGGCTGGCCCTCGGGTTTGAGATATCGGTGGCTGACAACCCTGTCGATGGGATCCAACTATAGCTTCTTCCCTGTTTCCCGTTTTCTCCGATCATCACGGGGCTGAAATTACAGGAGGTGACATCAAGACCGGCATTGGCTTTCAGCGTAAGCGTATCAACCAGGTTGGCAAAAAGCGTGTCCTGGCAACCGTAACCATTATAGGGAATGAGTTGTACAGCCACCCGGGTGCCCGTGGGTGGCGGAGGTTCCAGCCGGAGGGTTTGCTGGTTGCCGAGAAACTGGGTAAACGTTTCATTGAACCACCGGTAACTCTGGTAACCATAAGGGGCGGTTACCAATACGGCAGTATCATCCGGGCAATAGGTGGCTCCGGTAAATTCGCTGCTGCATTCCGTATTTACATCAATGTAGGCATAGCCAAAGTGACGACGGAAAGTACAATCGGCTGTTTTGAAAAATAACCGGATATCTTTCCCGGCCATCCCGTTCAGGTTGATGGTCACGGCCGACCAGTCCTTACACCATACATCTGTGGAGTCGGACATGTCGGACCGGAAAAATCCCGGTAGGGGAGACCCGTTCGGAAAAAAAGTGAAAGAAGAACAGTTGATCAGTTCATCATCGGAAATATTCCATACTTCAAGTACCAGCCGGGGTTGCTGAAAGTCGAGGTGGTTGGGATCCTGGAATACCACGGCATAATGGTAAATGAGAGAAAATGTATTTCTCCCCGACGGGATTGAAAAGGAATAAGAAATTCCTTCGGCCTGGGCACCCCCAGAAGTGTTGCCCAGTTTTACCGAATATCCGCTTCCGTTGGGACAATAAACCGGGAAATGCCCGTAGTAATCCCGCTCCCCGCCATTGACACCGGCCGACATGATCTGGTGCTGATTCGGCATCGGACCCGAAGGGGCAAGGTAAATCGAGTTCTGGTTGTTGGTGGCATAAACCGAACCCGTATAGCAGGTCCACCCCTCAAAAGTACCCCGTTCAAAATCAATATTGGGCGGGCAATCCTGTGCGGCAATACCGGCATGCAGAAACGGGGCAAACAAAAAACAAACCCAGGCTTTGTGAATCCTTCGGGAATAAGGGATGATATCGGTACGAGCCTGTTTTCGCACGGAACAGAGGTTGCTATTAAAGTTACTGTTTTACAATCAATAAATCGTGATTTGGGCGGATCGGGTTGCCCTTTTCCCGGGGCAACAGGGGGTGGGCACCAAATTTTTTCGCGGGGAAAACTTGATATTCCTGTTTGCAGGGTGTATCTTGGTTACACAAGCTACAGTTCTTGCCATCATTTCCTGTTAAGTCCATTCCTACCATACCTGTTAATCCTTTCGGGAAAAATATGTATCCGGCCGGAAGGTATCCCATCTGATCAGGGATTCGGGTTGAAACCAGGAAAAAAATAACATTGGATCCCGGCATATTGTCGGGATCTTTTTTTTGCATATTACTGTTTACAGTTTTCGGTTTACTACTTGCCCGTTATAGGTTTACCGTAGGCGGAGTTATCATCCGCCTCCTGCAAACCTTCGGCAGGCAGGTTAATGGTTTGATGTTGTCTACATAGTTGTCACCCCGGGCAAGTGAATCGCTACCCTGGATCTATTGGATTTTTTTTATACTAACTTGTACCTGGATTCTTTACCCAAACTCATTCCCATGAACCATGCATTAATCACCGGCGCTTCCGGCAACCTGGGCCATGCCCTGGTCCGCAAATTTCTCGATGAGGGATACCGTGTTACAGGTACGCTTGTGCCAAACGACACCGCCCGTATGGAGATTGTTCATCCTGCATTTGAAACCCGGGTGGCCGACCTGTCAGATGAAAATGCCGCGGCGACGCTGGTTCAGTCCCTGGAACAAGAAGGAAAAGGGATCGATGCGCTTGTTTGTACTGTAGGTGGTTTTGCCATGGGTTCTGTGGCCGAGACCGGTACCGCCGATATCCTTAAGCAGATCAGGCTGAACTTTGAAACGGCTTATAATGTGGTCCGCCCGGTATTCATACAAATGATGAAGAAGGGGAGTGGTCATATCTTTCTTGTCGGCTCCCGCCCGGGGCTGAGCATGAAAAACAGCCGGGGGATGACGGCCTACGGCCTCAGCAAGTCCCTGGTCTTCCGTCTCGCCGAACTTCTTAATGAAGAGGCAAAGGGCAAACAGGTGGTCACTTCCGTGATCGTGCCTTCCACGATCGACACTCCTCAAAACCGTCGTTCCATGCCCGATGCCGATTTTTCCAAGTGGGTGACCCCCGATGATATCGCCTCCGCGATCTATTTCTACTGCACCCCCGGGGCCTCCATCCTCAGGGAACCGTTGATAAAAGTATATGGGAATAGTTAGGGGATGTTTGCAGTTTTAAGTTTACTGTTTATTGTTTGACGGAGTTGCACTATCTCCGATGAAGCTGCATTGTTCAATAAGTTGAGGTTAAGGATAATCTCAACCTTAACCTTAACCTTAATCTAGTACTACGTACTGCCAACTTTGAACCTTCTCCCGGCCCGAAACCAAAATATTGAAGCTTGTCATTTGGAATTTGGAATTTTCAGGGTGAACTTTGCCAATCATGCCAAAACTCTTCAAATGGGCCGGTCTGCTGGCCGCAGCCCTGCTTGTTGCCTCGGCCTTCCTGCCATGGGTCATCATCGAATCCCGGGGACTTGTACTCACGGGGGTGGACACCACTGGAACCAACTATGGCCGGCCCGCTTATTTTCATTTTGTAATAGTGGAATTTTTCGTGCTTTTTACCCTGGTTGCCAGGTTATGGGCCAAACGGGCCAACCTGGCCGTGGTGGCGATCAATACTGCCTGGGCCATTCGTAATTTCCTCGTTATTGCCTCCTGTCAGGGCGGGGAATGTCCCCTCAGGCAGGTGGGTCTCTGGCTGGCTCTTGGGTCCTCCCTGCTCATGCTGCTCTCGGCCCTGTTTCCCGACATGGAGGTTTGACCCTTCCGAAAAATAACCTTTTGAAACGGGGGTTTACCCATGCACACCTTTATTAGGAGTACTACTTTTATTTACCGGTCCTAAGCGGCTAATCAGCAATAACCCTCTAAACTCCTCCAGGTTTTATTGAGGAAGATCGCTACCTGAAAATATAAAGTTGATCACCTGTGTATGTTTTCTTCATAAAGAAAACATCTGAGATGACGTATGTGTAAGGGTTTAAAACCTGACTAACGGACTCTGGAACAGAGGTTGGTTGTTTTTTTTAATGTAATAACCGCAGCAAGAATGATGAAGTATTCTTTTTTATCAGGAATGACCATGCTGGCAATGATTTCCTCATCTCAGGTAAGTTTAACAAACCTGAATCCAACTATCTTCATTGATTTTGGTCTTTCCACTATTTCATCGGCCGGATCAAACCCCGTTAGCGCTTTTACAGGGGCGGGTTTTGAGGCCAACCCCTCATCGGCGGGTAGATTAAACTCAAATGCATGGGCCATTACCGGATGGTCAAATGGCGACCTTTCTTTCGGTGGCACTCAGATCACACCCGGAACGGATTATACAAGGGGGAGTGTCGCTTCTTCAGTTACGACCGGAGGGATCTATGCATTTACAGGGTTTCCGGGTTCAAGTGAAAATCCTTCCTTAATGATGCAGCCCGGAAGTTCGGACTGGTCACCCGGGACTCTCAGTTTGAAATTGAAAAACAACGGGACAGGCAGTATTACAAGTCTGGTTATATCTTATAATATTTATATTAGAAATGATCAGGGCCGAAGCAACACTTTTAATTTTTCATATTCACTTGATGATATTGTTTATACACCGGTGGAGGCTTTAAATTACACATCTCCTGAAGTTCCTGATACAAATGGCTGGGTTTTGGTGGGAATACCGCCATCCAGAAGTACAATTATTCCCGCTCTTTCCATTCCACCGGGAAGTGAATTTTATATCAGGTGGTCAGGAGGGGATTTTGGCGGGGCAGGTTCACGCGATGAATTTGGACTGGATGATATTTCTGTAACTGCGATATACAGCGGGCCTTTACCCGTGACCTTTGGCAGCTTTTCCGGATTTAAAAAAGATAAACATAACCAGCTTCAGTGGTCTACAGTCACTGAACTGGATAACCGGGGGTTCAGTGTGGAGCGTTCTCTCGACGGATCGATCTTTCATGCCATCGGATTTGTAAGCAGCCTGGCGGCGGGTGGCTATAGCTCGAACCTGATCAGTTACAACTATAACGATAGCATGCCCCCAGGATTCTTGCAGTACTACCGGCTCCGCCAGGAAGACCTGGGTGGCGCTAATCGCTACAGCCCGGTGATCCTGATCCGCGGGGAGGAACCCTCCGGATTCAAGATCGAGGGGGTATTCCCCAACCCGGCCTGCGATCTTGTACAGGTCCTGGTAACGGCCGCCAGGGCCGAAAAAATTCGCTTGTTCATCACCGATATGTCGGGCCGCGACCTGCAGCGGGAAATCCGGATTCTCGGAAGCGGCAGCAATAATCTTTCTGCGAACCTTCGCGGTCTTCCGGCAGGGATCTACCTGATTCGGGTGATCGGAGAGGATGGGAAGGGAGGGTTTATGCGAGTTGTGAAAGAGTAATAGTCAGGTAAGATGATTGAGGTTAAGGTTAAGGTTAAGGTAATGGATTGAGCTGATAACTATTATCTGCTTACATTCAGCTCAACGGCCATTTGCAGCTCGCAGGATGGAGTTGGCTTGCCCATTCAGATCAGGGCTTCCCTAAAAAGAAAAGACCGGGAATATAATTCCCGGCCCTGGTTGTCCGTCCTTGGTAATAAGATTGAAAAAGATGGTGTCCTGAGTCTTGGGGGAGTTGTCCGGTTCCCTCTGAAAATTTTTTTATCTGGCTGTTACAATAAACTTTTCGGTGCTGATGGTACCTGTTTCGCGGTTCATGATGCGCACGCTGAACATTCCGGTGTTAAGGCCGGTTACCTGTAGGCTGTTGCTGTTAAGGCCACGGTATTGTTTTACGATCTGTCCGGCCATATCGATCACTGCGATATCCCGGATGGCGGATCCGTCAAAGACCAGGTTCACAGTGCCGTTGCTTGAGGGATTGGGGAAAAGAACGGTGCGCGCGTCCTGGCTGGTACCGCGGATGATCTTGATATCGCTGTATTCGGCTTTTCCGTCGATATCCACCTGCTTGAGGCGATACTGGGTCATGGTCTTGTTATAGTTCATATCATTGAACTCATAGCTCAGCTTATCGCTGCTGTTTCCCATCGGGGCTTTCGAAGCCACAAATCCCACCTGCTGCCAGTTCCCGTTATCATTCCGCTCGATCGCAAAACCGGCGTTATTGATCTCGGTGGCGGTTTCCCATTTCAGGTTCACCTGGTCCTTGATCCTGCTGGCACTAAAAGCGCTGAATTTTACCGGCAGGGGTGCCCCCCCGGTGGAAGAAAGCGTGGCAGAACACTGTGAACCTCCACAATTACCTGTAGTATATGGCGTGATCGACACGCCAATCGTAGCGAGGTCGCAGGCGTTAAAAACTGCTGAAGTAAAATTCTTTTGAACATTCATGGCGTGCGAAGCGTCAATACAAACATTGAGCGCTACCGAGTTCCCGACACGAACGGTTAAATTAATACTTGACAAACCATTGCTCTGGCCAATAAAGTCGAAAGATACCTGGCGCTGGCAGGGGTTATTCAGGTCTGTCTTGATCAGGAAAGATGTCTTGACAATGATGGGGCACTGGGCCGAAGAGATGCTTGCGGATAAGGTAGCAGCCACAAACAGCACAGCAAGTACTGCTTTTTTCATAATGTACGGTTTAGTTTTCGTTGGTATAGATTAGATCGTAGATTTACGGTACTTATAGGGTGATTTCCCGTAATTCTTCCGTAAAAGTATCATGCAGGTTTCGTAGTTGCAAGCTTTTTCAAAAGTATTTTTTCTGTAAAACTTCCGAGTCGCGGATTGAAAAAATTACGAACCGCTGGTAATGGCGTGGTTATCAGTACCCATATGAGGCATCAGCACACGCCTAAAAATATTGTGTGCGGGACTGATTTTTTTAAAAAAAATTTTGTCCGGCCTGGCAGTATCCGGGACAAACAATCCTAAATAGGAAATTTCCTTAGTGAAATCAGGCATCCAAAACCTTCAGGCTGTTCCCGATGATTTCCACACATGCCCGTACCTGGTCTCCATTGATCATCAGCGGGGGGGAAAGACGGATCTTATCGCCCTGGGTGGGTTTGGCCAGCAATCCATGCTCCATAAGGGTGAGACAAAGTTTCCAGGCAGCCTCCTTTTCGGGGTGCCTGATAACGATCGCATTGAGCAGTCCTTTTCCCCTTATTGATTTGATATGGGGCGAATTCAATAATTCGAGTTCCGAGCGCAGCAGTTCACCCATCAGAGATGCATTCTCTGCCATGTTCTCATCCCGCAATACCTGCAATGATTCCATGGCAACCCGGGAGGCGAGCGGGCTGCCTCCGTATGTGGAGCCGTGTTCACCAGGGCCGATGGTGAGCATTACCTGGTCATCGGCCAATACCGCGCTCACAGGCAGCATTCCGCCACTAAGGGCTTTACCGAGTAAAAGGATATCGGGGCGAACGCCTTCGTGATCACAGGCGAGCATCCGGCCGGTGCGGGCGAGCCCTGTTTGTATTTCATCGGCGATGAACAATACATTATGCTTATCACACAATTCTTTTGCCTGTCGCAGATACCCTTCATCCGGTACCCGCACACCTGCCTCTCCCTGGATAGGCTCGACCAGGAAACCTGCGACATGCCTATCCTCCAGTGCCTTTTCCAATGCAGGGATATCATTAAAAGGGATGGATACAAAACCTGGCATGTAAGGACCAAAATCCGTTCTTGCTGCCGGATCACTGCTGAAAGAGATCACGGTTGATGTTCGACCATGAAAATTCCCTTCACATACAACGATCAAGGCCTTGTTGGCCGGAATCCCTTTTACCCGGTATCCCCAGCGACGGCAAAGTTTGATCCCCGTTTCCACCGCTTCCACACCTGTATTCATCGGCAGTACTTTGTCATACCGGAAAAATTGGGTAATAAAGCGGGTGTATTCCCCCAGCATGTCGCTGTGAAAAGCGCGGCTGGTGAGGGTCAGTTGCATGGCCTGGTCGACCAGGGCTTGTACAATCCGGGGATGGCAATGCCCCTGGTTAACCGCCGAGTAACCGCTTAAAAAATCATAATATTTTTTTCCTTCCACATCCCATACATGCACACCCAGGCCCCGTCGAAGGACCACCGGAAGGGGATGGTAATTATGCGCACCGAATTGTTCTTCAAGCAGGAGGTATTGTTGAGTCAGGGATAATTGATCAGTTGCCTGGTTCATGATGTAATAGATTTAGGGCTGAAAAAGGAAATCAAAAATGGGAAAAGAGGAACAGGTTCCGCAGATGGCGGAACGTTTACCGGTTCATTTCATCGGTGGTTGAGCAGATCCAGGTTCTGCCGCAGAAATGATATGGAATGAAGCGTGTTGATGAATCAAAGATACGAAAAAACGGCGGCCATACCAAGCCGGACCCGCAAGCCGCTACTCCGGTAATGTCGTAAATTACAGGCTAAACTCCGGCCATGTCATATCAAATCCCCCCTGCCACCCGGATCGGTCATATCCATCTGAAAGTATCCGACCTGGAAAGAGCGCTAACTTTTTACCGTGACCTGCTGGGTTTTGAAGTACAGCAGAACTATGGCGACAGCGCGGTTTTTCTTTCTGCCGGGGGATACCATCATCATATCGGGTTAAATACATGGCACAGCCGGAACCAGCCGCCTGCACCGGGCCGGGCCCCCGGGTTATATCATACAGCCATTCTATATCCGACTCGGAAAGATCTGGCGGAAGTGCTGAAAAGATTGCTGGCCGCGCGTTATCCCCTGACAGGCGCATCCGATCATGGTGTGTCCGAAGCAATCTATCTTGAGGATCCCGATTCAAACGGCGTGGAACTTTACTGGGACCGCCCGGCCGAAGAATGGCCGCGTAATGCCCAGGGTAAACTGGAGATGGTGACCGAACCCCTTGACCTGGGTGGATTGCTTGCTTTGGCTGAGTAGGGGATCCCGTCGTTCAGTTTCAAGAGTTAGAATTCCAGGCTTCATCCCGGCCTCAAAATCCCGCTATCCCCGGGTAAAAAAATTAAACCAATCTTACAAAATAGTTCCCGGGAAATGCAGGCAGGGGATTCATGTCTTTCGGGAATATCCCGTACATGGTGCTCCCGCTTCCGCTCATCGAAGCAAAGACTGCACCCGACCGGTAAAGCAGTTCCTTGATCCCCCCGATCTCGGGGTGTTTCGGAAAGATGACTTTTTCAAAATCGTTCTGAAGGTCTTCCTTCCATCTTTCAATTGGGTTTTTTATGATCTCTTTCAGGGACAGGTTGGGTATAACGGGCTGGATATGCGAAAAGGCAATCCCGGTATTGATATGGATTCCCGGGTTAACGATGAGTATCCGGTATGGTGAGAGATCCAGGTCCAGTTCTTCAAGTTGTTCCCCGCGACCGGTCGCATAGCAGGGTTTATTGATGATGAAGAATGGACAATCACTTCCGAGTTCTTTGGCGTAACGGATCAGGGTTTCGTTGTCGAGGTTCAGGGCAAACATCCGGTTCAGCAGCAGCAGGGTGAATGCGGCGTCCGCGCTTCCTCCGCCGAGACCCGCTCCCGATGGGATGACTTTATGCAGGTGCATCCTGACCTGGGGCAGATCGGGGAAATCCCTTTTCAGAATTGAATAGGCCCGGATACAAAGGTTGGATTCCGGGTTGTCCGGAAGTTCAAGTCCGGATAGGGTGAAAGGAAGGTAAGGTGATTTTTCATTCTGCCCGGAGCGGATGATCTCGAGGGCATCGGTCAAAGCAATGGGGATAAAAACCGTTTCCAGGTCGTGGTACCCGTCGTCCCGCTTTCGGTGGATACGGAGTCCGAGGTTGATCTTGGCATTGGGGAAAACAAGCACTTGCGGGATTGCGTTTTAGGATTTCAAGAAGTTCAAAAATTTTTAGAGGCTGATATCACTGGGAGGGCAGGGATGGTAATTAATAAATCTTGACAGTCAGCTGATTCCCGGCAAGCTCCTTATTTCCCCTTTTTGCGGGCGTTGATCTCGTCGCGGATGGCTATGGCGCGGATATAGTCTTCGCTTTCGAGAACATCGTTCAGCAGGGTTTGCAGTTCTTCGACAGTCATGGTCTTGAGGTCTTCCTTTCCCGATGATTCGGTTTCTTCCACAACCACTTCTTTTTTGCCTTTTTTCTTTTTTTCTCCGGCGCCGGTTTCTTCCATCAGGATGCCGGCGTTGTCGAGAATATTTTCATATGTGAATATGGGGCATCCGAACCGTACCGCCAGCGCAATGGCATCGGAAGTACGTGAGTCGATCTCGACGGTGTCGTTTTCAGTGGAACAGACCAGCTTGGAATAAAAAATACCTTCCTGCAGATCGCAGATGATGATCTCGTGCAGGTCGATTGCAAAAGCGTTCATGAAATTTTTCATCAGGTCGTGTGTCAGGGGCCGGCTGGGTTGCATTTTCTCCAGTGCCACGGCGATGGCCTGGGCTTCAAAACCGCCGATGACAATGGGCAGGCGCCGTAATCCGTTGACTTCTCCCAGCACCACGGCATACGAATGCGTTTGGGTAATGCTGTGAGACAAAGCCACGATTTCCAGTTCGATCTTTTTCATAAATGCGAGGCACGAAACTACGGCATTTACAGGGAAATTGGAAGGACGGGAATCGGTGTTTTTGCTGATTTTAGGGGGTTTATCTGGCGGGTTTATAACCGGTGAGATCGAAAAAAGCGTCTACATTTCCGGGCTCGATCTTATAGGCCATGATATAACTATTCTCGTTTTCAGCGGATTTGGTTCTCCATCCGAGAACGATCCGGTACCCGTGTACCACCGGCTGGATATTCAGGAAATTATAATCCGTTTCATAGATAAAGGAATGTTGTTTACTCACGAGTGCAGCGGCCTCAAAATGGTCCCCGTCTTTGAGCAGCATCTCCCCGCTGTATTCCGGGCACAGCATGCCCATGACCGTCATGGATTTTTTCCGGTTGATGAGGGTGAATTCGGTGCCCGCGTTGCGGTCGGATAGTTTTTCGGTCTTATAGGTTTTGTTCCGGGGTTCGAGGGTAAGCAGCGTGCTGTCTGAGAACCTGGCGATCCAGATATTTTCAAAAACCTGTTCGGGTCTGTAACCCGGAATAAACATAGACACACGGATCTGGTTTTCGCCGAAGTAGATGATCATGGAATCCCGGTCAGAAGGATCGTCCGAGGTCATCCGGTATTTGATCAGCCCCGTGAATTTTGTGGCCGTATCAGCCACCGGGTGTTCCTCTCCAACCGTCACATACTCGGTTTTGACATTTGATTTCTTATCCTTCTTATCGTCTTTCTTTTTTTTCTGCGCCTGGGCGGTAAGGAACAGGCAGGGGAAGATTAACAGGAGGGCGGCCTTTTTCATAGAATGGGTTTGTCCTATAAAATTGGCGAGAATTTTCGGGAAATGCAAGAGGGAGGCAGGAAGCTTTCAGATTACAGCTTTGAGGCAATTGAAAACTGGATTTTACCGGTTCGCAAACATATTCAACTCAGATCTCAGCCAAAGCCATAAGTAGCATTATTATTTCCGGAATTATTAAAAAACTCCTTCGAAACCGGACCGCCCGTCAAACTGAAAACAATAGACCTGCCTGTCTGTCTACAGGCGATCACATAGGTCTAGTTTCCCTTAAGTTTTTTAACGGCCTCCGTAAACCTGGGAACTACCTCAAAAGCATCTCCCACAATACCATAATCCGCCGCTTTGAAGAAAGGAGCTTCAGGGTCTTTATTGATCACCACGATCACTTTACTGCGGTTTACTCCAGCGAGATGCTGGATGGCCCCGGAGATCCCGATGGCGATATAGAGATTGGGGGCAATGGCGATTCCTGTCTGGCCCACATGTTCATTATGCGGTCTCCAGTGTGCGTCTGCGACCGGTCTGCTGCAGGCAGTAGCGGCATGTAAAACCCGGGCAAGTTCCTCCACCATGCCCCAGTTTTCGGGTCCCTTGAGTCCGCGGCCGGCACTCACCACCACTTCGGCTTCGGTTAGCAGGATTTCTCCGCTGGCCTTTGTGGTTTGGGTCACCTGCAACTTACCGGATTCTGCCTGGGAGGTAAAAGGAACCAGTTCTGCACTGCCATCCCCGGATGTCACCGAATATGCATTGGGATTGAGAGTAATGATCCGGGTTTCGGTGGATACACTGATATTGGCGTAAGCCTTGCCGGAGAAAACAGTTTTCTTTACCGTGAAACCGTTTGAGAGGTCTGGGAGGGCAACGGCGCCCGAAACCAGGCCGGCTTTAAGCCGGGCCGACAGGCGGGGAGCAATTGCCTTTCCGCTGAGATTATTGGAAAAGACGATCAGTTTGGCACCAGTGGCAGCGGCGACTTCGGCCACCACACGGGTATAAACCTGTGCGTCAAAATTTTTGTATGCGTCACCGGTAACCTGGTGTACTTTCTTCACTCCGTATTTTCCCATTGAGGCGGCATCATCCAATGCCCCGATCACAAGGGCTTCGGCAGTTTGCCCGGTTTGCTCCGCGATCTTAGCGCCATAACACATGGCTTCAAGGGAGGCTTTCTTTACATGGCCGTCTGCGGTATCGATGTATATGAGGACTGACATGGTTGAGGGGTTGATAGGTGTTGAACAGTTGTTTAACTATGGTTGTGGAATCTGAGCTTTAAACATAAACTCTAAACTCGCAGTTTTACGCTTAAATAGCCTTGGCTTCTTCATGCAGAAGCCTTACGAGTTCCTCCACATTTTCCGGGTCCACAAGTTTGACCCCGGCCTTGGCTGGAGGCAGTTCGAAACCGGCTACAGAGGTAAGATTGTCGGCGGCCACGGGCTCTGTTACTTTCAGGGGCTTGGAGCGGGCTCCCATGATTCCTTTCATATTGGGTATCCGTTGTTCGGCCATGCCTTTTTGACAACTTACAACCAGGGGAAACCCTGCTTCACAAACTTCCTCTCCACCTTCGATCTCCCTGGTTATTATCGCTTTTCCGTCTTTCAATTCAAATTTTGTTGCGAGCGAGACATAGGGCTGGTCAAGCAGTTCTGCAAGCATGCCACCGATTGAGGAGCCATTGTAGTCGATTGTTTCCTTTCCGGTGAAGACCAGGTCGTAGCCTCCCTGGCGTGCCACTTCGGCAAGCTGGGAAGCGATAAAGAAACTGTCCTGGCTTTCAGCGTTAACCCGGATGGCCTCGTCCCCGCCAAGTGCCAGGGCTTTCCGGATGATGGGATCGGCATCGGCACCGGCCACCGTAACGAGGTGGATCACAGTCGATGCGTCGGCCTCTTTAAGTTCGATGGCGCGTACAAGCGAGTACCATTCATCGTAGGGATTGATGATCCATTGTACGCCATTGCTGTCGAATTTCGTGTTGTTATCCGTGAAGGCTATTTTTGCCGTGGTATCCGGCGTTTTACTGATACAAACTAAAATCTTCATATAGCTGAATTTTCGGGTCCCTGTTGCCCGCTTCGGGAAACAGATAGTTGTTTATGCAACTAAGCAAAGATAAGGAGGCGGAATTAATAAATAATAATTATTAATCAATAATTATTAAGATGGACAGAATTCAAAAAATAGAGGACATGCTGCGTGACAACCCGGGTGATAATTTCCTGCAACATGCCCTGGCTTTGGAATACATCAAATTGGGTGAGGAGGGAAAGGCGCGGTCGCTGTTCGAGACCATCCTTGAACGGGATCCGGCCTATATCGGGAGTTACTACCATCTTGCAAAACTTCTTGAGCGGGCAGGGGAACTGCAGGCTGCGCTGAACTGGTATGAACGGGGTATGGAAGCCGCCCGGAAGGCGGATGACCGGCACGCATTGAATGAACTCAGGTCGGCATATGAGGAGATTGCCGAGTAGGTGGGAGCCAGGTTCGAACCTGCAGACTGTAAACAGTAAACATCAATAAGAAACGATAAACTTTCTACCATCAATCTACTCCCCCGATATCTTACTGCCTGTTCCCGCCTCGGCCTGGTGCCACAGCGGGATAAACTACTGCTGGCCGTCAGCGGCGGGCTCGACTCCGTGGTTATGCTTGCGCTTTGCCACCAGGCCGGTTTTGATATCCGCGTGGCACATTGCAATTTTCAACTCCGTGGATCAGAGAGCGACCGGGATGAAGCATTTGTAAGATCGCTGGCAGAGAAATACCAGGTTCGGGTGGAACTGAAGCAGTTTGATACGGAAACCTATGCAAAAGAAAATAAACTTTCGGTCCAGGAAGCGGCCCGTGAACTGCGTTATCGCTGGTTCGGGGACCTGATCGCAGAGACTGGTGAATACCTGCTTACCGCGCACCATACAGACGACAATATCGAAACCCTGCTGATGCATTTTTTCCGCGGCACAGGGCTTCACGGGCTGACCGGAATCCCGGAGAAAAGCGGCCGGATCCGCCGGCCCCTGCTTTCCTTTACCCGTGAACAGCTGGCTTCTTATGCAACCGAGCAGGGACTTGAATTCGTGGAGGACTCGTCAAATCTATCGGTAAAATATACCCGAAATTATTTCCGGCAGGAGATCCTGCCTGCCCTTCGTACGCGCTATCCGCAGGTCAGTGATAACCTGGCAGACAATATTGTGCGGTTCCGGGAAACCGAGCAATTATACAGGATTGCCACCGGCAGGATCCTCGACAAACTCTGCCGTCGAAAGGGAAACGAAGTGCATGTTCCCGTACGACAACTGATGGGATACGGCAGCCGGGCCCTGGTCTATGAGTTGATCCATCCCTATGGGTTTACAGAAAGGCAGGTGGATGAAGTGATTCGCCTCGCCGACAGCCCGACCGGGCGTTATATCCCTTCGGCAGGGAGCGGTTACCGGGTTATCCGGCATCGTCATTGGTTAATCATCAGCCCCGCCGCGCCCGAAACATCAGCACATATCATGATCGGGAAAGAAGATTCCCTCGTAAAATTTGCGGGAGGGGTGCTCACCCTGAAAACCCTTTCGGTGGGTGAGGCGGGGATGGATCCCGACCCCCGTGTGGCGTATCTCGATTACCGTCATATCGAATATCCATTATTGCTCCGGAAATGGAAAACGGGGGATTATTTTTATCCGCTCGGGATGCGCAAGAAAAAGAAAGTGGCCCGGTTCCTGATCGATGCCAAACTTTCCAAAACCCAAAAAGAGCAGGTATGGGTAATTGAAAGTGCCGGCCGTATCGTCTGGCTGGCCGGTTTCCGGATCGACGACCGCTTCCGGATCACACCCGGCACCCGCGATATCCTGCGGCTTGAACTCCGTTAATTTCCCACATGAATGAATTCATCCAGGCGGGCCGTTCTTATCTGGTCGATAAAGTTCTGTAAGACCGGGTACTCGGAAAAGGCCTGACAGGCAACAATGGTAAAGCCAACCCCGAACAGGGCCCCGAAAATATGCGCCGAATGGTTCACGTTTCCGCCTCCCCGTTTGTCGAGCAGGTTTGATATGACCAGGTAGAGGATTCCGAAGATGAAACCCGCCAGGTATACCGGGATAAAAAACAAACCGATTCCCGTCATGGGACTGAACAATATTCCTGCAAATACGACGGCTGAAACCGCCCCGGAAGCACCCAGGCTCCTGTAATGATAATTGTCTTTTTGATTCACGTATGTGGGAAGCAGCGATGCCAGCAGGGCCAGCACATACATGGCGAAGTAGATAAACTTTCCCTTTTCCCCGAAAATATAAAGGAACTGGTATTCCACCCCTGTATGGTAAACTCCGGTCGGGGTTTCCACCCTGGATCCCTGCCCAAAAAGGTACAAGGCAAGCATGTTGAAGATCAGGTGCCCGAAATCCGCGTGGATCAAGCCGCAACTGAAGAACCGGTACCATTGTCCCCTTTTGACGGCTGGCGGGTAGAAGATCAGTTGCTCCGTCATCCGCGGGTTGCTGAATGCCGAAATGGAAACCAGGGTGGTCAGGATGATGATGATGAGTGTAAAGGATAGCTGCATGTCGGTGATTGGGTTTCGCTCCGAAATTAATTCTTATCGGTGGTGATATTTTTCATTCTTCAGGATGCTGCAGGCACGGTATACCTGTTCGGCCAGAATCAGTCTTACCAACTGGTGCGGGAATACCAGTTTGGAAAGACTCCATGTATAATTTGCCTTTTTCAGGACCTCGGCATCGAGCCCGTAGGCTCCGCCGATCAGGAATACAAGGTTTCGGACACTTTCATTGCTTCGCTGCCCGATAAAACCAGCGAGCTCTTCACTGCTCATTTGTTTGCCGCGTTCATCGAGGGCCACCAGGTAATCGTCTTTTCCAAGCCAGCCCAGTACGGTTTCCCCCTCTTTTTTTTTCAGATCCATCTCGCTGAGCATCCCTGCGTTTTTAGGCTGGGGAATCAGGCTCCAGGCCACCGGGTAATACCGGGCGATCCGGGCCGTAAACTCCTCTACCCCCTGTTTGACATAGGGTTCATGGTTTTTGCCAATGCTCCAGAGATGAATCTTCATTAGAGGAAAAACATTACGGATGCAATATACTAGTAAGCTCCAAGATCCAGGCCCCGGGATCCAGGGAAGTTTCAAGTTCCCTGCCGGCAGGCAGGTTTCAAGTACGAAACTTAAAACAGATAAACCGCCACATGGCGGTTTATCTGTTTGGAAAACCAATATTTTGGAACCCGGGAATTTGTTTCTTGTATCCTGGTACTTATACTCTCCGGGAATTATTACTTTATTTCATAATCCTTCTTGAAGGACATCAGCGTCGAACGGTACAGCACATTGTCGGGATCCAGGGTAGCCGCCTTGCTGTAATATTCGTAAGCTTCGGAAAGATAATGTTTGTCTTCGAGCATAAACGCGATCCGGTAAGCTTCTTCGGCCGGAGCTTCAAAGGAAGCACCCTGGGCCTTGATGTTTTCCAGCACAGTGTTAAACTCCTCCTTGGTTACATAGTTCAGCACTTTTCTTTCTTCGTTTTCTTCCCCTTTAACCGCAGATATCCAGAAATAGGAATTGCCGGGTTTGATCCGGGATACAATCGAAGGGATGGATATCTTCAGCTTGTCGACCGTAGTGGAGTAGAAGGGATCGGTGATGTTGTTGCTGTTGTATAGGTAAAAATCAAATTCTTTGGCCTCAGCGTAGGATTTCCAGGAAAGCGGGAATTCCCCTCTGGAGTAATTTACTGTATCAAGCCGGGGATCCACCCAGATATTGTTGATGGAACGGCTGACGGCACCCACGGTGTTCATGTAGGCTTTCCGGTTACTCCCGGCGGACCCGGCGGGCTTGGTCATCTGGGCCCATACATACTTCACATAATTAGCACTTACCGAACTGTTCACCACTTTACAGGAATCGCTGAATTTTGCAAGCGGATAAGTACCCGGTTTGGTGATCGTGAACATGGCGGCCTCGTTACAGATCAGGGTTACGGTGCCACCGGCCGCGATCTTCAGGGAAACTGAATTGTTCAGCGGTTTACCGGCTTTTGCCTTGCTCTCGACCTTATTCTCTATCACGGAAACATTCCCCTTATAACTGTAAAGGAGGAACTGGTTTTGCGCGGAGGCAAACAGGGCCAGGGCAGAAAAAAGGATAAGGAATTGTAACTTTTTCATCGTTTTTGTTTGAAGGTTTATGTGGTTAAGTTAAGTTAATGGTGATGCGGTTTAAAAACCGTGTCATAATGAAACTTTTTGTGCATCCATACAGCCCAGGCTTCATAAAAATAAATCACGTCCACCGCCATCACGATCGTGATCAGGCTGTACTTCAGGTCTACCTTTAGACGATACTCATCGAACAAATAGATGCCCAGCCACACAAAAAATATCGCTGAAGCCACCTGAACGATCTTGGCCGCCAGGTGGAACCAGATATGATTTTCCAGGTAATAATGCACAAAGAACGACATATGCAGCCAGCATACGATGATGGCTATCAATATGTTCACCCACAAAGATACTTTTTTTATATAGTTTTTCTCAAGCACCATTGAAATAATATTGGCATGTACAAAGATCCCGTTCATGTCCGGGGTCGATTTGCCCGCAAATTTCTCATTCATGGGCGTGAATTTCTTGTCCTCGATATCATTGGGGTCAACATTCACATAGGCCAGCAATGCGATCTTTCCGGCTATTGCCGAACTGTCGATATTGTCCATCAGTACGTTTTCCCCCTCCAGGACCAGGTATTGTTTTTTTCTTTCAGTAACCGTACGTGTGTAATTGATAATGATCTTCTTGTCGATTTTGTGGCTGATCTTTTTGTAAGCGGTGCTGTCATATATTTTTACCAGGGTGGATGAAAACGAGGGAAGCACGATGTCCTTATATTTTTCGTCCTGTTTGAAGGGGTAGTATCCCCGGATGGTCTCTTTATCATCATTCGGAAAATTAACATATCCGAAAGCCTCGCCGTCTTTGAGGAAATAATTCCCCGTAGCCACCAGTTTATTGGTTGAGTCGGTCTGGTATTTGACTGCCAGCACCAGGTTTTTGTTGCGGTTTACCACGGCACTTAACAGAGAATCTTTTTCGGGCTCACGGGGGCCTGAAAAGACAACATCCAGCCCCATCACTTTTGGACCGAAAGATGCCGTCTTATCGATCAGGAGCGCGATCCCTTCGCGATCGGCATGCCCGATATTGATCACCACAATATTTGTATCAAGATTGGTATTCTGGGCCTTGCCCAGTTTTGAATAACTCAGGTCGTTGAAGTCGAAGTCCTTCAGACCCAGTTTTACCGGGTTCAGGATCCCCAGGTTGAGGGGAATGGAACCCAGAACGATAATAAATATGAAGACCCAAATGGTGGCGAAAATCGTATCTCTTTCCAGCAGGTATTTGGTGATCTTGTCACGCATTCTGCGGGCGCCATGCCCGATATGCTTGTGCAGTGGTTTCTTCATCGCAGGTTAGATGCCCTTTCGCGGCTTTTTGGTTTTAAAGTATTTGTAATTTAACAGTAAGTTGCAACTTTCAGGGTCAATCAAACAACCTTTAAGTGGCATGTTTGCGTTTTCGCTCCCAAAAAAATTACATTCAGCTGTAAATCCGTAAATTAGAGGCTAATTTATGCGTTTTTTATTTCCCATAGCATGTGTCCTGTTTCTCTGTCTGCCCGGAAGGGTTATTTCACAGGCCGGACCACCCAAACCAAGGGATACGACCGTTGCCGGTCCGCAGACTTTTGCCATGATAATGGGGATATCCCAATACAAGCATGTTAGGCCCCTTAATTATGCCGATAAGGACGCTGAACTTTTCCGAGATTTTCTGAAATCCCCGGCCGGGGGATCTTTATCGGATGACAATATTTACATGTTGCTCAACGACCTGGCCAATGAGACTAATTTCCTGGTAAAGGGTAAGCAATGGCTAAAGGCAAAAAAATTACAAAAGGGGGATCGTCTTTTCCTTTATTTGGCCGGTCATGGCGATGCGATCGACGAGGATCAGTATTTCTATCTTACCTATGACTGTAACCCGGCTGGGGATAAAAACAACTATCTCGTAAACGGAGCCATCCGGATGGCCGACCTGAAGATCTCGATTTCCCGGGAAACCGGGAAAGGAGTGGAAGTATTCCTGGTTATGGACGCATGTCGCTCCGGAGAAGTGCTTCCCGGGGGTATGGAAGGGCAGGGATTTTTCAACTCCGCCATTTCGGAAAAAAGGGTGGGAGAGATCATCATGCTTGCCACCGGAGCAGGACAGGAATCACTCGAAGATGCCACGATCGGTTCGGGGCACGGACTGTTTACCTGGTACCTGGTGGACGGGCTCAGCGGTATGGCCGACAATATCGGAGCCAAGGACAACAAGATTACCGTGGAAGAGATCCAGCAGTATGTTCAGAAGTTTGTCCCTTCCGTCGCGCTTGATAAATTCAAACGGAAACAGGATCCTTATTTCTGTTGTACCGAGAACGGAAGCAAAGTGGTGAGCGTGGTGGACCCTGCCTATCTCCAGAAATGGATGGAAGAGCGGAAAAAATCAGGTGGCGGAAATTCCTATCACGGTCCACTGGGGCGGGGGTTATGGGATCCTGCCCGCGATACTGCCCTGATGGAGGCTTATAGCCTGTTCAACAATGCCGTAAAGGAAAGCAGGCTGACCGGGAAGAATTCGGCCGAATATTACCTGGAATTCATGTCCCAGAAGTTTCCCGGGAATTCCTATACCGCCGATGCAGAAGCTACCCTGGCGGTTGAATTCATCAACTTTGCGCAGAGCAAGATCAATTTATACCTCGAGTGCAAAGATCCCTCCGCGATCCAGAAAATGCGATCCCAGGTTGACGAAGATGAAAAAACCGAGGAAGTGGACGCCAGCCTGGACCGGATGGAGAAAGTAGCCCGTGAAGAATTTTATGAGGTGGGTAAGATGCTGGAAAAGGCAATCCGCATCGTTGAAGCCGATGACCCGGAATTCGCCCGGTCGCTCCAGGGCCGGATGTATTTCTTCAAAGCCCGTGGTTTTTTCGGGCGTGGCAAAAAAGAAGTCGACATGACCCGGGCCCTCGATTATGCCTATTCCGCCCTTTTGAACGAGAAGAATGCAGCCTATATCAAGCAGACACTGGCCACACTTCACCTGGAAAACAACCGGTACGACAGCGCGGTTTATTATGCCAAAAGTGCGATCCAGACCGCCCCGAAATGGCGTTATCCCTATCTCACACTGGCCTTCTGTTACAAGACCCTGAACAAACCTGATTCCGCAATCCGCTATTACCGCAAAGGGATCGAACTGAACCCTGACAATGCGGATGCCTATGTGGATCTGGGGCATTTCTATTACTCACTTTCGAAGGCTGATTCCGCGATTGCCAATTATGAAAAGGCCCTGCAACTCGACCCCCTCAACGCTTATGCAAGCAATAATATCGGTTGGTTGTACCACGACCGGAAATCCTTTGACAAAGCGATAGATTATTTCAAAAGGAGTATCCGGGCCGATGCCAAACTGATCAGCGCCTATAACGGGCTGAGTAAAACTTATTTCGAGACCGGGCAGTTTGATTCGGCGCGAATCTATTATAGCCAGGCATTTTCGAATTACAAGGACAAATCTTTTGTAAACATTTACGTGGGGAATTTTTACCGCGACCTGAAGCAGTATGATTCTGCCAAAGTATATTACCGGATGGCGGCGGATCTGGATCCCACTTACGAGGAGGCCTTTAACAACCTGGGCCGGGCTTCTTTCATGCTGAAGCAGATGGATTCGGCCTTGATCTATTACCGCCAGGCCCTGAACACGAATCCTTATTCCGCTTTTGCATTGCTCAATATCGGGTTGGTGCAAAAGGAATTGAAACGGGCCGATTCAACTTTTTATTATTTCGAGCAGGCTGTAAAGATGGATCCGGGTAACCCTTCCATCCTGAACAACATCGGCGCCATCTATGCGGATGACAAGAATTATGACACCGCCAAGATGTATTTCCGGAAAGCCATCCAGATTCGTCCGGATCACAAACCTTCCTCCAATAACCTGATCAAAGTTTTCCGCCTGCTCAACCAGCTCGACTCTGTAACGAGCGTGATAAAGGGGATTTCCTTTGTAGATCCGGCCAGTGATGTGTTTATGAATGATATGGGCATGGTCTTCCTTGATCAGAAACGCTACGACTCGGCCAGGGTCTATATCCGCCGTGCACTGATGCAGGATCCCGACAATGCACAGTCGCTCAGCAATATGGGGCTGGTGTACCTGGGGCTCAAACGGTATGATTCTGCCCGCGTGTACCTGCAAAGGGCTCGTCGGCAGGACCCGGACAACCCGATCATCTTGTCCAACCTGTCTACCGTTTTCCGCTACCTCAAACAATATGATTCGGCCGGGTATTATTTCCGGAAGCAGGTATTCCAGCGAGCCACTAACGAAGCGGAAGCCTTGTTCGCGATCGGCAATTTCTTCGAGGATATGAAGGTTTTTGATTCCGCTGCCTATTATTTCAAGCGGACAATAAAATCCGATCCCTCATTTGTACCAGCATATACCAATGCCGGTCAGGCCTATATGCAGATCGAAATGTATGATTCCGCGAAAATCTACTTGCAACAGGCATTTGACCTGGACCCCAAGGCATATGCACCCACTCATAACCTGGGATTGCTGTATCATAGCATGATGAAGTATGACCAGGCGATCATCTACCTGAAAAAGGCCACTGAAAACGACCCCTCCAAGAGCAAGGCCTATCTGGAACTGGCCGCCAGTTATGCACTCAGCCGGCAACCGGAGCAAGCCATTCTTTCCATTCAGCAGGCCATCGACAAGGGGTACAAGAATTTCAGGTCCCTGCTTGGTGATCCGGATTTCGACACCCTGCATGATATCAAGGGGTTCCAGGATATCATGGATAAATACTATCCGAAGTGGAGACAGGAGTAGGCTGAGGCTGAAGCTGAGGAAGAATTCCTATATAAACCTTCAATTCTCCATTCCTGATTCTGATGTGGAAAAGGGTGTATAAAGTAAGAGCCCTGTGCGGGCTCTTACCTGGTGGTTTTTTAAGTTAATTTCATTTCATTGCATCTCAAAAAACTGAGCGGCTCAGGACACCCCCCCCCCGGCATCTATTTTTTTATCATCTTCAATGAATACACCTTCCCTTGAGATGTCACCCTTACGAAGTAAATGCCAGGGCTGAGGGAAGTGACATTAACTATGCCTGAATTATTCGTTGTTTTAATTATTTGTCCGATCGTATTGATTATTTCCACAGTTTCAATGTTTTCTACTCCAACAACAGTAAATGAGTTTATTACGGGATTGGGGTATAAGTATGGGTAATAGAACGGGAAATTGATAATGGTTAATTGCGCTTCGCCAGAAGTAATATTACATGTACCGGACGAAACTATACACCTGAATTTATGCCCGTTATTGGCGATACTTACACGGGATAATTTTAATCTATCCGTAGTCACACCACTGTATATGCCGCTATTTGTTAAATTCTGCCAGCCAATGCCAAAGTCTGTCTGCCATTGAAATTGCGTATTTGGCGCAGATTGGGTTACTCTAAATTCAGCATCAGCATAAGATACCACAGATTGGTTCAATGGCTGCCCCGAAATACCCAGAACAGATACTGTTATTGGAGAAGAAGTTGCTGTTTTATTGCCCTCTCTGTATGTCACCGTGTAAGTTCCTGCAGTTTTTACAGTAATACTTTGTGTGGTGGCGCCGGTTGACCATGTATTGCCTGTTGGTTTGCTAGATCTTAAAATTACACTGTCACCCGGGCAAAGGGCAGTGGATCCCAGGACGGAAACTGATACGCTTACTGGAATATTAGTGTCATCCCAAACCATTGGTGAAGCAATGTAGGGTAAGCCATTCGACATATCCAGGTGCTTTAGCGTGGTAAAAGTTGATGTTGCGGGAGTGAAAGAAACCAAAGTGCCAGCCCCATTGCTTCCGCCACTATGACTAACGGCATACAACTTGCCTCCATATGGTGTCCATTGTCCTGAGAATACAGAGCCATCCGTATTTTTGTTAAAATTTTGCAACACGGTAACGGCTTTTGTAGCCAGGTCGAATGAATACAGATACCCTATTGAATTCGTCCCTCCAAAGTTTGTAGAACCATAAAGTTTCCCGTTCAGTTCGGTCAATCCAACATTGAGTGTAGGTATTGTTGCCGGGAATTGATATTCTATCGTTAGCTGGAAGTTGTTTGCCGGATTGATTGAATATATTACACATCTCGAATTTCCACCAGCAAATTCCCTTTTTCGTGTCTGCCCATATATTTTTCCATTTGACGCATAATGCAGGTTGCCAATTAATCCGCCGTACTGTTGAGCATCCCAAGAAAGGGAAGCAATGTCATTCAGTGTGTTCAGGTCTAAAACCTTGATAGAATCGAATTTGGTATAATATATGCGTTTCGATGCATCTTCAGTTACGCCAATAGTTTCATCACCGGTGAAATATGAGGAGATGCTGCCCATAGTCCTAAAGTTGTATATACTGGTTGTCGTATCATATATATACAGCCAACATCTTTGCCCTATAGCATATCTCTCTGTAATAATTGAATATAAAACTTTCCCGTTTGAAGCGATAAAAGGCCGATTGTGTTTTAGTGATCTGGCAAAGTCATCGTTCATAAAAACAGGGTCGGTTGCATCTTTTAATTTTGATACAGCGCCTGATACCAAATCTATTTTTACAAGGTCTCCGTTTTCGTCTTGCTTTGTCGAATCACTATTGTAGCCTCCGCTTGCAGTCCAGCCCAATGCTGTAGTATTATTTAACAGCGCAAGTTCTCCGGTGAAATTTCTACCCTCCCTGCCGTTATTTTTTCGGAGAATTGTTGTTGTCTCTGCTAAAATATTATATTTGAAAAAAGCACCGGCACCTCCGGACGAACGAATGCCGGTTTTACCGTAGAGATCCCCATTATAAACAACAGGATATAGATCAATGCATCCCCCAGGATGATTTGGGTCTGTTTTGTTATAAAACATCAAATCTTTAAACGCAGATGTTACAATGTCGAATGACCATAAGAAGGGAATGCCGTTAAAATCTTGATATTCATAAGTACCAAAGATCTTTGTTCCGTTTGAAAACAGACCGGAAACTGAATTTTTGGTATCAAGGGGAAGCGGCGGGAAATCAAAAACCTTAACTACCGTACTGTTGGAAGGATAATATTTAAGAATAGTGCCACTGTTATATGCTCCGCCGGCACCGGTAGTAACATAGTAATTGCCATCAGCTCCTTCAACGATTCCGCCAACCCTGCTGCCTAATGAATTTATCTGGGAAAACTGTACGGAGAATTCATTAGTTACAGTGCCATTTGTAATCTGGTACTTCCATATCCCACCTCCCCAGTTTGAGGAAGCATCCCATCTGTCTTTTGTCCCGTAAATGGTTTTCGTAGAAGCATTGTAAAGAATATCACCCGTTGGTCTTTCCAATACCAAGCCGGCCGGCGACAAATCTGTAACATATTGAACCTGATCTGTAGCCGTGTTGACCTTATACAAATATCCATAGTCTAATCCATTATTTCTTTTAAGTGCCCCGTACAAATAATTCCCGTCTCCCTTGATTAAAGGGCACAGAGGAATTATTCCCAGTCCTCCTCCAGTATCATTGAAACTTACCACATTTGTATAGGTGTTAGTGTTGGCGTTGTACTTCCACACTCCTCCCTTATTATATTGCCCACCTGCTTTGGCTACACCATAGAAGACACCTGGAGAAGTTTCGAGCACTTTCCATACAGGGCCTGTAAAATCGTTATATAATCCAACATTGAGTAATTGATATCTATCAGGCGCATTTTCGCCTGAGCCAAGGAAATGATGTAATACTTTAATTTCCCCGGTTGTACCATCGAAACGGTAAAAGACCCCCATACTTCGGGTAGTTGGAATTAATGTGGCATAGTTTGAGCGGAGACTTTCAAGTTGACCTATTCCATAAAAATAGCCATCCTGGCCACGGATCATTCCGGTACGGTAATATGCTTCTTCCCCGTCGAAGCCTAGCGGGTCCCAGGCAGTTAATGGCGATCCGTTAAGGCTTGAAAGGGTGGATAGTTGGTTATTGGCAATGTCATAACCTATAATAGCTCCGCTACTTTGGGTTCCGCCATAGCTCGACGGGAAAAGCAGTTTTTGGGCATCAACTGTCTGAATGACAGATAATAGCATAAAAAACAGGAGCTTGATAAATTTCAGTTTTTCCGCTTTCATCCTTTTTTTGATTTTTATTACTAAAACATAGTTAAATATTATTAGTTCATTGTAAACACCTTGTTTGACAAACGGTTCGAATTTCATTATAAAAGTTTTAAAAATTTTGACGAAAACCATACCTGAAGTCCCCCATGAATCCGAAAGATCAAAACCCGGGTCTGTAATTTTCGTTCCGGCAGAGTACCTCCTTTTTGGGGTTATTGAGACATCTTAGGTTGGTCACAGTGGCTGCAATCTTTTCCCCTTGCTTTCCCGGTTGTTCGGTGAACGGTTAGCATATAATTTGTGAGCGGAACATTTTATCGAGGTCTGTAAGAATTGGAATGGGGAATTTATACAAGCGTTTTCCGAATAGCCAATGGCCTGCTTTTCCCAAGCAAAAAACCCCGGCTGTTGCCAGGGTCTTTGTGATCCCGTCAGGATTATTTCATGATCCTTCTCGCATTGAGCTTACCCAAAACCCCTGACCGGCTTTCGCCGGCCTGGTTTTTTATTTGTTCGCTTAGGCAGGCAGGCCCGCC
This sequence comes from Chitinophagaceae bacterium, assembly GCA_049421765.1. GTDB lineage: Bacteria > Bacteroidota > Bacteroidia > Chitinophagales > Chitinophagaceae > JJ008. The sequence continues at coordinate 22,160 of JBMSNP010000007.1, read as the reverse complement.
ACGCTTCCAAACAAAAAACCCCGGCTGTTGCCAGGGTCTTTGTGATCCCGTCAGGATTCAAACCTGAAACCTTCTGATCCGTAGTCAGATGCTCTATTCAGTTGAGCTACGGGACCAATATTTTGTTAGTTTGTCCGGATGCTCCCTGCCTTCGATAAATCTACGGCAGGCAAGTATTCAGTTGAGCTACGGGACCAATGGGCGGCAAATATAGGGCAAAAATGGTTATTTTCTGCAGCAAGCTTACCCGCATCGGGTATGTAACTTATTGGTATTGGATATAGACCGGTTTGGGTACCAGCCCCAGCACTTCCCGGGCCTGCATCAGGGGCTTTCCGCCCCGCGTATCTACATGATAGAAGAGTTTGAACCCGGTAAACTGGACGGGTTGCTTATAGATAAACTGGAGATAGCTGTTGCGTTTGTTAGCCGGGGGACCAAACCCATCCATATTGATCACAATCTGAACCTCAGGACGGCTCTGTATTTTTTTGTAGTTTGTAACCATGGCTTCGGTAAACCGGTGAACCACCAATATTTTGGGTGGGAGATGATGCCGCTGTACCAGGCCGGCCAGGTAATCCACGGCATAGTTGATATCCAATGCGTCGAAACTCCCGATCAGTGTGCCAGGACGGGCGCCCGTTTTCATCGAATATTCGGGATCAATGCCCAGGTGTACATCCGGCTGAACAAGGAATTCCTCCAGCAAGGGGATCTCGTCTTCCAGCCGGCTTAGCCCTACCTGGATATCGAGGAATACGATGCCCTTTATTTCCCGCGACATCGAAATGGCTTTATTGATTTCTGCAACCGGCATACGAGCCCGGTACTTTCCATCCTTGCCGGACCTCGCTTGGGCCGTTACCGCGATATAATGAATGGCAGGGATTACGGGGGTGGAAGTGTCGGCGGCTTCCCATTTCCGGACCTCTTTTTGAAGCATTTCAATCACTTTTTCACGGTCATATTCTCCAAGCACGCCCATCTGCGTGGAATAGAAATTTCCATAATAAGCCACAACCCGGTGGAAGGGAAGCAAGGCTCCTTTCATCGGCAGGGGTACGGCAGGAGGCCATTTACCCGATGAATCGCCGTTTGCGATAGCCTTCATTATTTTTAAATAAGTAGCTGTGTCGATTGTTTTCGTTCCGGGCAAGGTATCCTGTATTGAAACAGAAGCAAATGCGGCGGGTAATTCCGGTTTCTTTCCGCCACTATGCGAACACGCGCCGGGTAAACCGGCCAGCAGGAGAAGGAAATAGAAATATGGGTTTCCACGCGTGCACATGTGATCCTGTTCGCACCATACCAAAGTTATAGAACAACATAACCCGTTCCTTTGACCGTGGTCACGAGAGGTGCTGATCCGACTCAGGGGCGAAAAAAAAGCCTCCCGGGGGAGGCTTTGGTATTTGCAGGAGATTCAATTAGTCCTTGAATTTGGAAAGCAAACGAAGAATTTCCAGGTACAGCCATACAATTGTTACCAGCAGACCAAATGCACCATACCATTCCATGTGTTTGGGTGCACGTACCTCCACGCCTTTTTCGATCGTATCGAAATTCAGCAGGAGATTGAAAGAGGCCAGCCCTACCATCAGGATGGAAAAACCAATGCTGAGCGGGGTATTGGAACTGGTAAAAGATGAGGCGATCGCTGTACCGGTAAAGGCATAGGTCAGCCACTGGATCAGGTAGAAAAGCATCACGGCTGAAGTGGCCACTACCACCACGGTACGAAGCTTACTCGTAACCCGGATGATCCGGTACCTGTAGATCAGGAAAAATACAAGGGTAACCAGCATGGTAAGCGCCACCGCCTGTACGGGCAGACCCGGGTACACGTAATTATACATCGCGGAAATGGATCCGACAAAAAGTCCTTCGAGGATTGCAAATGCCGGAGCGAGAACAGGTGCCCATTTCATCTTAAAAGCCATGACAAGCGCCAGGGCCATACCGCCAAAGACTCCTATCATCATCAGGGGTTTGGGATCGCCGCCTTTATAAAACTGAGACCAGGCAAACAGGGTGGATGCAAGCATCAGCATGATCATTACACCAAACTTGTTCATCGTACCCTTGATCGTCATCTCTTCACCGGTCTGGATTCCTTCCAGTACCGTTCCCTCAAATGTCTTTTCCTGCATCACAGGATTGCTTGATTTGAAAAATGCCATTATTGTAGGATTTAGTTAATAAAATTAGTGGATTCCGGGGAAGAAACCATGGCTAGGGATCTAAAGAAATAGCTAAAGATTAAGTTCCAAGCTCCAAGTATTTGGTACCATTCCTAACAGGTCCCGGGTCGCGCTTCGCTTGCCCGGAATGACAACTTAAAATGGAAACGTCAAACGTCAAACTCTAAACCCTAAACTCTCTCAATACTGCCATCTCACAAACGCTTCCATCGCCGCGTAATGAGTGAGTCCCAGTTCGGCATAGAGATCAGCTGTTGCGGCATTCCGCTCTTCGGCCCTTTGCCAGAATTCGCGTGAGTCGCTTCCCTGGAAAGGTACCAGGTCCTTCTGTGACTGGTGGATAAAGATCCCGAAACGTTTTTTCAAAACCTGGTCGGGACTCATGGGGATGGCCATTTCGATCTCTTCAATATTCCATTCCTGCCAGGCGCCTTTGTAAAGCCAGAGCCAGCAGTCGGCAATCCAGGGCTCGTTGGCGGTCTTGAGCCTTTTAAGGGCTTCAACTACCACGTTGAAACAAACAATATGCGTTCCGTGCGGATCTGCAAAATCCCCGGCACAATACACCTGGTGTGGTTTGACTGCCCGGAGCAGTTCCATGGTGATCCGGATATCCTTTTCACTCATGGGTTTTTTCTCAATGGTACCGGTTTCGTAAAAGGGGAGGTTCTGAAAATGTATGTTCTTTTCCGGGATCCCGACATAGCGGCAGGTGGCCCTTGCCTCGCTTTGTCGGATCAGCCCCTTGATGGAGCGGACCATCGGGGTGTCCACCTGGTTTGACTTTTTACGTCTCATGAACTTGCGGACATTTTCAAGGATCTGTCCCGACTTACGGGAATCGATACCCGCGATTTGTTCAAAACCGACGGCGAAATCAATAAACCGGGTGACAAACTCATCCGTGACAGCGATATTCCCGCTGGTCTGGTAGGCCACATGCACATCATGTCCCTGGTCTTGCAGGCGCTGGAACGTGCCCCCCATGCTGATGATATCGTCATCCGGGTGCGGGGAAAAGATCAAGACCCTCTTTGGATGGGGTGCGGGGCGTTCCGGGTGTCCGGGAATGACCGAATTGGGTTTACCGCCCGGCCAGCCGGTGATCGAATCCCGGAGCATATAATAGACTTCGAGGTTTATCTCGTATGCATCGCCCTTCTCTACCAGGAGATCACTTAATCCATATTCGTTGTAATCGGTATTTGTTAAACTGAGCACCGGTTTTTTGAGTTTGAGCGCCATATTGACCACAGCCTTCTTGATTATCTTCGGCGTCCACTCGCAGTCGCCCGTTAACCAGGGCGATTTGAAGCGGGTGAGTTCGGAAGCGGCTGCTTCATCCACCACAAATGTGACATCATCGTGATTTTGCAGGAGGGAGGCCGGTACATGTTCGCTGTCATCGTCTTCCACCGACTTTTTGATCACCGGGGCCTTGGCACTGCCCCAGGCAAGGAGAATGATCTTCTTGGAACGCAGGATGGTGCTGATCCCCATCGTAATCGCCAGGCGCGGAACCTGGGAAATATTTGCAAATTCGTAAGAGTTGGCCAACCGGGTGGAATTGTCGAGCGTGATCAGACGGGTTTTGGAATATATCCCCGAGCCGGGTTCATTGAAGCCGATATGCCCGTTGTTCCCGATCCCCAGGATCTGCAGGTCGATCCCACCGGCATCGGCAATCTTTTTTTCATACTGTCGGCAATGCTCCTTGATGTCCTCTTTTTTGATCTCCCCGTTCGGGATATGGATATTTTCCGGTTTGATGTCGATGTGATCGAATAAATGCGCCTTCATGAACCGATGGTAACTCTGAAGCGCATTGTTGTCAATGGGATAATATTCATCGAGGTTGAAAGTGACCACATTTTTGAAACTGAGATTTTCCTCCCGGTGCATACGCACAAGTTCGGCATACAGCGAACGGGGTGTGGAACCTGTGGCCAGTCCGAGTACGCATTTCTCCTTCTTTTTTTGCTTGTCCCGGATGAAATCTGCCACCTGTTTCGCTACAAACAGGGAGCCGTCTTTGGAGTCGGGAAAAATCTTGACTGGAATCTTTTCAAAACTGTCGGAAAGGTCTATCGATGAAGATCTTTTGGCCATCTTGTTTGATTGATGGGTAAAGATAAAAATTAACCATGAAGGTTTTGGCGGTTTTTTGCGGGTTTATGCAGCAAGTTAATCGATAGGTTAACCTGAAAAACTGAAATGGATTTAAGCTTTACCACAGTTCGATCTCATCTACAAACAGCCAGGCTTTGCTGCCAGCACCGGGGTTGCCGGCAGGGATGTTCCCGAGATTGGCAGCCTTGACCTTGATATACCTGGTTTTTTGGGGATTACGGAATTCACAGATTGCTTCATTCCCGGAAATGACCGGGTTGGAGAGGTCGACAGCTGTAAATTCCTTTCCGTCTCCCGAGATCGTAACAGTTACGGATGCGGGTTGATAGATCCAACTCCCCGGTTGTTGCAGGTAATGCAGTTTTACAAAAGAAACGGTTTCCGGCTCTCCCAAGTCTATCGTGGCAATGCAATCAGTCCCGCTGAACCCCAGGAATTCTTTGGAGCGGGTCATTCCTTTATTGTTCTGTACCCCGTTCACAAGGGTAAAAGGACCGTCGCCCGGGTACTTGCTGTCTGCCGGGATTTCCAGGATGATTCGTTTACCGGTTGATTTGGAAAAACTGAATGCCTGGGTTACCGGATTGCCTGGTCTTTTTCCGTTTTCCACCGCCCATGCGGTATACGTGCCGGGGCCGTGAACCGGGATAGGGGATGAATACGGATAAAATGCAGGCGGATTCGGTGGGTCTTTCTCAGTCAGTTCTTTATTGTATTGTATACGGGCCCCGGTTCTTTTACTTTCCAGTTTCCAGAGTACTCCTTTGAAATCCGGGGAAGGGATCACCGAGGCCCGGAGATCAAAATAGGCCTTGCTGTAATTGGCGCCCCAGTTTTCATATCGTTTGAGTTGGGTCAGCAGCCTTTTTTCAAAATCATTCCAGTCCCTGTTTTCTTTTGTACTCCAGAGTACTTCACTCAACGCGGCCATACGCGGGAAGATCATGTACTCGACCTTCCGGGTGTTGTCCATGTATTCGGTCCATACATTGGCCTGTGCTCCCAGGATATATTTGCTTTCCTCTTCAGACAGCTCCGCGGGGATCGGATCCCAGGCATATACTTTTTCAATGGGATTGTACCCGCCGATGGTCACCGAGTCCTCGTTGGCGCTCTGCGAATGATCAAAATAAACGGGGTTACCCGGGGTCATGATCACTTTGTGTTTCTGGCGGGCTGCTTCAATCCCGCCCGTTTCGCCCCGCCAGCTCATCACGACGGCATTGGGGGCCAGCCCTCCCTCGAGGATTTCATCCCAGCCGATCAGGGTTCTTCCTTTTTTGTTGAGGTATTTTTCCATGCGCTGGATAAAATAACTCTGCAGTTCATGTTCGTCTTTCAGCTTCAGGTCTTTGATCCGCTTTTGGCATTTCGGGCAGCGTTTCCAGTTTTCTTTCGGGCATTCATCGCCACCCACATGTACATATTTCGAAGGGAAAAGCGCCAGCACTTCATCGATCACATTTTCAAGAAAGGAAAAGGTCGATTCTTGCCCGGCACAAAACACATCGTCAAAAACACCCCAGGTTTGCTGCACCTGTTTCCCGTTGCGGTCGCCCTGCCAGACGCAGTTTTTGGGAAAGTACTGCAGGGTCGGCTCCTGCGGAAAGCAACTCAGTTCGGGATAGGCGGCGATGGCGGCAGAGGAATGACCCGGCATTTCGATCTCGGGAATGACTTCAATAAAACGCTCCTGTGCGTACTTTACAACCTCCCTGATTTCATCCTGGGTATAAAACCCGCCATACCGGAGCCCGTCATTACCCGAACCGGGATAGCGGCCGATGATCGTTCCGTTCCGCCATCCACCCACTGTCGTGAGTTTCGGGTATTTTTTAATCTCGATCCGCCAGCCCTGGTCTTCTGTGAGATGCCAGTGAAAGGTATTCAGCTTATGATAGGCGAGGTAATCGATATAACGTTTGATAAAAGAAAGGGGGAAGAGATGCCGGCCCACATCAAGATGCATGCCCCGGTAATCAAAACGGGCATGATCAAAGATCTCCACCTGCGGAATTTCCCTCGGGGCCCCTGGGTCAACCGGGATCAGTTGAAAAAGGGTCTGCATCGCATGAAAGGCCGGTTCGTCAAAATTGCTGTTGATAAATATGCCCCGGTCATTGACTTCAAGCGTATAAGCCGGTTTGCCCGATGTGGGCATTCGTTTCATAAAGAAATCGATATCCCCGGTTTCGCCTTTTTTGGCTTCCGTGAGTGTGATCCCAAACTGATTCTTCATTTCATCGCGGAAATACCGGAACAGCCCCTGCCAATCTTGCGGAGGCAGGCTGTTGGATACGGTCATTTTGTTTTTCAGTTTCAGCACGCCCGTCCCCGGTTTAACGGAGAGCGGTTTCGGAACCAGGTTGAATACAGGTTGCTGGGCGAGAAGTGAAGCCGATATAAATATCAGGCCGGTAAGAAGAAGGGTAATACGCATATCTGTGGATTATCTTAATATGGGTAATTGCACTGATGACGGGTTTTGTGCATCATGGTGTATCCGGATCGTTGCTTTTTTATAATCAGAGGCCTTCGCCTCGTAGATGTTCATAAACTGCTGGGGGTTGCGGTCGGCCAGGGGAAACCAGCTGCTTTGGACCTGGATCATCAGGCGATGTCCCTTTTTAAATGTATGAGCCACATCCGGGATTTCAAATTTAACCGTTTCTGGTTTACCCGGTTTAAAGGGGACCGGTTGCTCAAAGCTGTTCCGGAATTTACCACGCATGATCTCTCCGCGAACCAGCATCTGGTAGCCGTCCATGGGATATTTGCCGCCCGGATCCCGCGGGCCCCTATATTCTGCGAAGTCAGGAAATACATCGATGATCTTGACCACAAAATCGGCATCGGTACCGGTCATGCTTACACGCAGATCCGCAACAACGGGTCCGGCCAGGGTCAGGTCTTCCTCCAGCGGGTAGGTCTGAAAACTCAGTACATCCGGCCGGCGGCTGGCAAACCGCTGGTCATCGGTCATGTACTCCCGGGTCCGGCCGAAATGCACATCTTCTGTGTAGGGAACGGGATGGTCGGGGTCACTTGTGTATTCCGTATACTTTTTATCGCCCACGTAGGTGGGCAGGTTCCAGGACAGGGCTCCGTCCGGAGCAAGGTAAACGGGTCGCGGACGGATGCCGGCGGGCGGCCACTGTTCCAGCTGATGCCATTGATTCTCCCCGGTGAAAAAGATCGTGGCTTCGGCCAGTTGAGGATCCTTTCCTTTTCCTTTCAGGTAAAAATTAAAAAAGGGGAGTTCGATATTGTTTTGGTACCAAATGGAGGTATTGCTCCCGAAGGAAACGTTCCCCAGAGAACTTCCGTCACGGCTGCTCCACTGACCGTGGTACCAGGGGCCCATCACCAGTTTGTTATGGATCCCCGGGTTTTGCTTTTCAATGGCCTTGTAGAGGTTCCAGGCACCATAACAATCTTCCGCGTCAAAGAGTCCGCCTACCACCAGCATGGCCGGTTTGATATTATGCATGGCACGACGTGCATCCCGTGCCTGCCACCAGCTATCATAGTTTGGGTGATCAAAGACATCTTTCCAGAATGCCACGCTGCTGTCGCGCATGATCTCCGCCTGGCGTGAAGGGATCGTTTCCATAAAAAACTTATAATTATCACGGACCGGGAAATTGTACCCGGTGGTACGCGCGGTTGTTGGCCCGGGTCTGGGTTTGCCGAAACCCGAATAAAAACGGAAACCGTCGAGCTGAAAGAATGCCCCGTTATGATGGAAGTCATCCCCCATAAACCAGTCGGTGACGGGGGCCTGAGGACTAACCGCCTTCAACGCAGGGTGCCCCGATGCTGCAGCCATGGAAGAATAAAACCCGGGATAGGAAATACCAAAAACACCAACACGGCCATTGTTACCGGCTATATTATTCACCAGCCACTCGATCGTATCATAGGTATCGCTGGCTTCGTCCACCTGGTTGTCTTTTTTCTCTGCGATAAAGGGTCGCACATCCACGAATTCGCCTTCGCTCATCCATCTGCCCCGAACATCCTGGGTCACGATAATATAATTTTCCCGGGCATAGTATTTTATATGCGATCGCCATAACCGGGATGAAAAATCCGGTCCGTACGGAGAGCAGGAATAGGGTGTCCGGGTCATCAGGATCGGGTGTTTCTCGGTAGCATCTTTCGGAATGTACATGGAGGTCCATAACTTGGCTCCGTCCCGCATGGGAATGGCCTTTTCAACCTTGGTGTAATTATCTGCGATCCAGGCGGAATCCTGGTCGGTTTGGGCTTCCGCGAATGACAGACCGGCGATCCAAAACAGGAAGAACAATTTGATATGACGCATGGGGTTACCTTTGAGATGTTAAATGTACTGAATCTGTCCACAGGTTAATACCGATTATGCAAACGAATGCACAGGTGATCACCGATTTCTACACCGCCTTCCAGCTGCGGGATTCCGCTTCCATGAACCAATGCTACGCGGACGATGTCGTCTTTAATGACCCCGCATTCGGTTTGTTGCGGGGCGATGAGGTAAGGGCCATGTGGGAAATGCTTTGTAAGAACGCACAGGATTTCTCCCTGGAATTCTCCAATATCCGGTTGCTCGATGAGGAATATGCCACCTGTAACTGGACGGCCAGGTACACGTTCTCCAAAACCGGCCGGAAAGTGGTCAACGAGATCAAGGCTTTTATGCGTTTGAAGGACGGCAAGATCATCGAACACAGCGATGGCTTTAAACTTAGCCGCTGGGCCGCCCAGGCCCTGGGGTGGAAGGGGCAGTTGTTTGGGTGGATGGGATGGATGAAACGGAAGATCCAGGTAAATGCCCGGAAGAATCTGGAGGTTTACATGGCTGGAAGGGAACTATAAATTAAAAATCCAAGATCCAAGATCCAAAAAAATTCCAAGCACCAGAATCCAAAGAAATTTCAAGTTCCAGGATACAATTGGCATATTTTATTTTTTGGATCTTGTATCTTGGGACTTACGCCAGTTTTTATTCTTCCAATACACCGAACCTTCCCGTATTGGCGTCTTGTATGGCTTGTTCAACCTCCTGCCAGGTATTCATCAGGAAGGGGCCGTATGCCGCGATGGGTTCGTCGATGGGTTCGCCGGAGAGTACGAGTATAACCGTATCGGTATCTGCCTTCAGTTCGATTTCTTCCCCATCATTTTTAAATAGAACAAAATGATCGGCAGACACGGGGTTTCCGTTCATTTGTACGCTGCCCTCGATGACCAGCAGTCCTGTATTGTAATGCGCGGGGAACCGGAGTGTTGTTCCGGCTTCTTTTTTCAATCTTGCGTTATACACCTGAATGGGTGAAAATGTGGAAGCCGGTCCCTTTATCCCGGCATATTCCCCGGCGATGATCTCGATAAAGCTTTGTCCGTCGGCCAGGAGGGCGCGTCCCATTTTCGCGTTGGTGATTTCCTGGTATTTGGGCGGGGTCTTTTTATCCTTCGCGGGCAGGTTTACCCAGAGCTGTACCATCTGGAAGGAGCCACCGGTTTTGCTGAATTCCTTTTCATGATATTCTTTATGCAGAAGCCCCGATCCCGCGGTCATCCATTGCACATCACCTTCCCCGATGATCCCGCTGTTCCCGGCGCTGTCGTGATGGGCGATCCGCCCGTGGTATGCGATGGTAACGGTTTCAAAACCTGCATGCGGATGTACACCCACCCCCCGGGGCACCGGTGAGGGGGAGAATTCGATCTTCGAGCCATAGTCCATCAGGAAAAAAGGGCTCATTCTTTTCTTGTCGATCAGTCTTCCGCCCGGGAAAAAGCTGTGTACACGGAATCCGTCACCCACCATATGAGGTGGGGGCGGGGCGATGATATATTCGATGCTTTTTTTTATGTCCATGCGAGTTGTTTTATCATGCTGTCATCGGTACTTCCATTAATAGTATCTCGGCATCAGCGGTAGCTTCCAGGTCAAAGCTATCGGTTTCCGTGATACCAAGTCCGTCTCTCCGCCCCAGTGTCTGACCGGCTACGAAAAAACCGCCTTCGATCACAAAGACATATACCCCGTTTCCTTTTTTTTGGAGCGAATAGCTTGTTTTTTTTCCTTTTTCAAAACGACCCAGGTGAAACCAGGCATCCTGGTGAATCTGTACTCCGCCGTCCGGTGTTCCCAGGGGGGAAACGACGGTCAGGAGTTTATTTTGTTTATCGGTATCGGAAAAAGATTGCTGGTCGTATCGGGGCTCAACATTCCGTTTGTTGGGAAAGACCCAGATCTGGAAAAAACGGACTTCATCATCCGGGTTCCTGTTTTTTTCGGAATGCTGAATACCGGTACCCGCGCTCATGGCCTGCACATCTCCTTGCCGGATCACCTGTTTATGCCCCATACTGTCCTGGTGTTCGAGGTCGCCCGCTGTGGGGATGGAGATGATTTCCATGTTGTCGTGCGGGTGAACCCCAAAACCCATTCCGCCGGCTACCGTATCATCATTGAGCACGCGCAGCGCCCCGAAATTGATCCTGGCTGGATCATAATACCAGGCAAAACTGAAAGTATGCCAGGAGTCAAGCCAGCCATGGTTTGCATGGCCCCTGGTGCCGGCTTTATGTAGAATGGTTTTCATGTTCCTTTTTTAAAATGTGAGAATGCCGCTGTTTCCGTAATCAGGCAACCAGCACTTTTTCTTCAACCAGTTTTTCGGCCAGCCAGAGAAACTCTGTAATAAAGTTATGCACGGCATTGCCAAAAGCCTCATCGACCAACGATCCGTCGGGCCCGAATTTTTTGTCCACTGCGGGTGTAATGAGCATATAGGGCGAAGGGATCCCGAAGAGGGCCGGTACCAGTTGCAGTAATTGCTGTGAAGCCCGCATGCCACCCATCGCTCCCGGGGATGCCGTAACAATTCCAAATGGTTTGTGATGTCTTTTCGGGAAATGATCCAGCATGTTCTTCAGGGCGGGGGAGTAGCTGCCGTTGTATTCCGGGGTAACCAGGATATAAGCATCGGCTTCAAAGATGCGTCTGGCCAGGGGCTGAAATTCAGCAGGTGTTTTTTCCACCGATACCCAGACCGACTGCACCGGTGGCAGGACCCAGTCTTTCATGTCAATGATATCGGCATCATGACCTTTGGCCAGCAATTCTTCTTTTAAATGCAATGCCACGCGGCGGGTAACACTGTTGATCCGCGGGCTTCCGGAGATGATCTCGACTCTCATGTTTTTCTGTTTTATATCACAAAGATAATACATCAATGTTTAAACATTAAATTATTTTGTTGACCTTTTGTTAAGGTTTAAGACAGATAAATTTAGGCATGATTAAACAGGGGATAAGTATCTGCCCATCAAGTTACAACAAGGATCAGAATCGAAAGTTTAGCCGGTTTTTGAAATGGCATTGTTGGGCAAAAGGTGAGATCAGTGAGTTGGGAAATCGATAGCGGGTTTAGTCAATAAAAAGACCCCGGATTTACCGGGGTCTTGAAGTGGTAATAAGGTTTTATTGTGAACTCAGGTCTTTTCTGAGTTTCATAATATACTGTTCATTTTTTTCAACAGCATTATCCATGGTTTTGGTTCTTTTGTCCCAATCCAATGTGCCGTATTCCTGAATATACACGTCTTTGAATGTGGGGTTACCTGCCGGATTTTCACCGTAAAAATTTCTTTCCAATGAGGCAAATCCGTCTTTCAGTGCCCGAACATTTACCATGACCCGGTCAGAACCTGACCACATTTGCGTGTAATTGGCAAAGGCGAGGTTGTCCCAAAAGGCGCCTTTCAGTTTCCCGAGCACAATAATACTTCTCCTGGATTCTTTCATGTATTCCTCCATCATATCACTTTTGATATGCCGGATGTTTACAACGAATTTTTCAGCCTTGAAATCTGTATGAAAACTGAGGGTATCTATAAAGCGGTAGTTCAGGTTCCTGGCTTCGTCGAGATAAGGAAAGAAATTCTTGTCAAGATCCATGCCGTGTGCGGTCGCATCAGCACGTTCTTTGTCAAAGTCTCCGATCGATCTACCGCCGTTTACCAAATGGTAAAATCCCATGTTCGGTCCGCTAATAATTTCGTAGACACTGATCATCGCATCTCCTTTGTGAAATTTGGCTATATGCTGTTTGTAGGCAGCTTCAAAAGCCATTTTCTGTCCCATTTTGGGTCTTACGGAATTTACCGTACTGATGTTTTTTTCCTGTGCCACGGCAAACAGGGGGAAGCACATAATAAGCAATACAATAATCTTTCTCATGTGTGTGGTTTTGATTAATAAAAGGGTTATTGAAAAAAAAATTGCTGTAAAAGAAACCGTTCAGATAGGGGCAAATGTGCTTCTAAGGGAAGGGAATCAAAGTGAATAAGGTAGACAGACAATATATTAAAAATAATTAAAATAAATGAAAGTCCAAATTTTTTTCTGTTGGTCGGGTTATATCGGAAGTTGCAATATGTCGTGAGCATGTTAGCCCCATTGACTTTTCGAAGTGGTGTTAATAATTAATGTCCTCGAAGTATAAACACTCGATCTCCTTTCCCGATAAGTGTGTTTGAATGCTTAAATTGGGCCTTTAAACACACGTGAATGATCAACAGGAGAAAATTTATCCGGGCTTCGGCCTTTACCGGAATCGCAACCGCCATGGGGTCAAAACTTCAGGCGTCTGAGTCAATGCCGGAAAACGGAACAGCCGGAGTTAAGGGAAAACCCATCGTTATTTCCACCTGGGCCCCGAATGTAAAAGCCAATGCCGCTGCCTGGGAGATACTGGGGAATGGTGGCCGGGCCCTCGACGCGGTGGTGAAAGGCGTACAAATTCCGGAGGGAGATCCCAATGATACCAGCGTAGGTTATGGCGGATTACCCGACCGCGATGGGAAAGTGACTCTCGACAGTTGTGTCATGGATGAATACGGAAACTGCGGATCGGTGATGGCGATAGAACATATTATGCACCCGGTGCTGGTGGCACGAATGGTGATGGAAAAAACACCGCATGTTCAGCTTGTGGGAGAAGGCGCCCTGCAATTCGCGCTGGAAATGGGTTTCAAAAAAGAAAACCTGCTCACAGAAGCGGCCGAGAAAGCATGGAAAGATTGGTTGAAACGCTCCAACTACGACCCGATGCGGACGATCAGGGATATCGAAAAGAAAATAGAAAAGGATAAGAAGGATGATCATCCATACCCCCTGGCGATGGCCTGGCCTGCTGCGGACCTGAACCATGATACCATCGGCATGGTGGCGATGGATACAAATGGCAATCTCGGCGGGGCCTGTACCACCAGCGGGATGGCTTTCAAGATGCGGGGACGGGTAGGCGATTCGCCCATTATAGGGGCCGGTCTTTTCGTGGATAATGAAGTGGGCGCGGCTTCAGCCACCGGGGTGGGAGAGGAAGTGGTTAAAGTCTGCGGAGCGCACACGATCATCGAAGCCATGCGCCGCGGGCTCAGCCCGGAACTGGCCTGTAAGGAAGCCATTCGCCGGATCGTAAAAAACAATGGCGCCAAGGCGAAGGATGTGCAGGTTGGTTTTCTGGCGATCAATAATAAAGGGCAACACGGGGGCTTCGCCGTACAGAAAAATTTTACCTATGGAGTTACTACAAAAGAAGGCACTAAAGTGATTCAGGTGAAGAGTTGGTTTTGAGAAAAAGAACCCCGCAATCGATACATCTCCGGCGGGCGAGCAAGTTCCCCGCTGACTAAGTGAGGCATCATTAAACGCAAAACGATAAACAGTAAACTTCAAACATTCTCTTCATGCGCTTTATCCTGGAAATTGCTACATCAGATTACATGACCACCCGCTGGGCGGTGGAGGGCGGGGCTGACCGGATCGAGTTGTGCGCGAACCTGAAGGAAGGAGGTACCACTGCATCGTATGGAACCATCCGGAAATGCAGGGAGGATTTCGCCGTTTTACTTTATCCCATTATTCGTCCACGGGGTGGGGATTTTTTGTATACCGATGAAGAGTTTGATATCATGCTTCAAGATATACGGCAATGCCGCGAACTGGGTTGTGACGGGATTGTTACTGGCTTACTCAAAGCCGATGGAACCATTGACCTGGAACGAACGGAAAAACTGGCCCGTGCGGCCTACCCGCTGGAGATGACTTTTCACCGGGCCTTTGACCGCTGTCGCGATCCTTTTGAAGCGCTGGAGCAACTGGCAGGGATCGGTTGCGAACGAATTCTGACATCCGGGCAACAACCGCTGGTAACGGATGGGGTGGACCTGGTGGCGGAACTGAATCAAAAGTCCGATGGCCGGATCATCATCATGCCGGGCAGCGGGGTCAGAAAAGATAATATCCGCTCGCTGGCGGAAAAAACCGGTTGCCGTGAATTTCATTCTTCGCTCCGGGATCAGCGTCCCAGTCCCATGCATTTTATACATCCTGCGTTCAGCGATTCAGCGGAAAGCTATTCCAATAATGCCATCCGGCCTGAAGAGGTGCGTGCACTGCGGGAGGCGCTCAAGCAAAACGAACCGGCATGAGAAAATTTTTACTGATCATTTATGGGTTGCCCTTTATGCTGGAAGCCCAGGTGGTAACACAACCCCTGGATGCCGGCTGGATATTCCGCAATACCCGGGAAAATACCTGGTACGGAGCGGAAGTTCCGGGCACCGTGCATACCGATCTCTTGCGGGCGGACAAAATACCAGATCCGTTTATCGGGGACAATGAAAAAAAAGTACAATGGGTGGAACACGAGAACTGGGAATACAAAGCCCATTTTGTAACTCCGGTTGAGATCCGGAACCGGAATCATATTGAGCTGGTATTCGAGGGACTCGACACCTACGCGAAAATATTTTTTAATAATAAACTGCTGCTTGAAACCGATAATATGTTCCGCGCATGGCGGATCAATGTAAAAGCTCTCCTGAAAGACTCCAACGAATTGCGCATTGTTTTCCGGTCGGCCGGTAAGCATGATGATTCCCTGGCTACACATTCCCGCATCCGGCTGGCCGGTGAAAACAACCGGATGTACAGCCGCAAGGCGCAATACCAGTATGGTTGGGACTGGGGCCCTCGGCTTGTTACCTGCGGAATCTGGAAACCCGTTCGCTGGGAAGCCTGGGATGAAATGCCCCCGGCTGATGCGGCAAGACCCAAACGATGGGATGTAGAACTGATAGATAAACCCGATTCTTCGGGACGGGCCTTCTATTTTACGATGAACGGGCAGCCGGTGTATATCAAAGGGGCGAACTGGATACCTCCCGAAAGCTTTATGCCCCGCGCCAAAAAACTCGAGTTGTATAGATCCCTGTTATCAGCAGCGCGCGACGCACATATCAATATGCTCCGGGTATGGGGAGGGGGTGTGTATGAGGACGATGAATTTTATGATCTCTGTGATGAATACGGGATCATGGTCTGGCAGGATTTTATGTTTGCGGGAGCCCTTTATCCTGCGGACAAGAAATTTCTCTCTAATGTTGAAGAGGAGGTCCGCTACCAGGTAAAACGACTGAAACGCCACCCCTGTATTGTTCTCTGGTGCGGGAACAATGAGATCGAAGAGGCATGGAATAACTGGGGATGGCAAAAGCAGTATAATTATTCCCCGGCCGATTCCGCCCGTCTCTGGCTGGATTATCAAAAGATATTTCATATTCTGATCCCCGGGATCCTTCGGGAACTTGACCCCGATCGAGCTTACTGGCCATCTTCCCCCTCCCTGGGATGGGGTCGGGAAGAGGCTTACCGCCAGGGTGATGTGCATTACTGGGGCGTTTGGTGGGGCAGGGAACCCGTGGAAAAATATAATGAGAAAGTGGGCCGGTTCAACAGCGAATACGGGATGCAGGGGTTCCCGGACATGAAAACAATACGGGCTTTTGCCGGTCCGGGTGAGCTGGACAGTTCCATGGCAGTCATGAAGACACACCAGAAACATCCTTTCGGTTATGCCAATATCAAACAGTATATCGATAATAAGTTCAGGGTACCAAAAACTTTTGAGGATCTCGTATATGTATCCCAGCTGATGCAGGCCGATGCGATGCGGACAGCGATCGAAGCACACCGGCGCAACAAACCCTATAATATGGGAACCCTGTTCTGGCAGTGGAACGATTGCTGGCCCGTTGTCAGCTGGAGTGCCGTGGATTATTTCGGGAGAAAAAAGGCCTTGTATTATGAAACCCGGCGATCCTTTGCACCTGAATTGTTATGTATCAAACCGGGTAAAGGACCCGAACTGGAATGGGTATTTGTTACGGATCAGTCGCGGGTCACCGACCTGGTGATCGAGGCCGAAGCCTATGATTTTCGCGGGCAGCGGATGAGTCCGCTGCTCCGTTACGGTCCCTTTACGGCGGAGGGAGGACAACCCTTAACTTCCAGGCACCCCGCGCAGTTCAACCAGAAACATGAATGGGAAAATGTGTTTTGGGTGTTCCGGGCCCTGAGCCGGGGTACGGAGCTGGCACGCACCGTTTATTTTTTCAATCCCCCGGTGAAACTTAATCTCCCCCGGCCACAGATTCGCTGGGATATCGTGAACGGGCAGTTCCTGGAGCTGAGCAGTGATACTTTTGCCTATGGGGTATTTGTGGATCTGCCCGACGGAACGGAAGCCCGGGATAATTTCTTTCATTTGATACCCGGGGAAGTCAAAAGGATACAACTTTCCGGGATTTCTGACATCGAAAACCTCCGCCGGCAAATAAAGGTTCGTTCGCTGGCTGAAACCTACTGATATGAAAAAAATGTTTTTTGCACACCTGCTGATCTTATCTCTTTGCATCAGCCGTCTGTATGCTCAAACCGATTATGCCGGGAAAGTCAATCCATTTATAGGCACGGGGGGACACGGGCATACCTATCCCGGTTCCAGCATGCCTTTTGGCATGATGCAGCTCAGCCCCGATACGCGACTCGAAGGCTGGGATGGTTGCAGCGGATATCATTACAGTGATAAAAAAATATACGGGTTTTCGCATACACATCTCAGTGGTACGGGAATCCCTGATTACTGTGATATTCTTTTTATGCCGTATACGGGAAACGTGGAATGGGAGCAGGAGAAATACGCTTCCCCTTTCTCTCACAGCCGGGAAAAGGCTGCCCCGGGTTATTATGAAGTGATGCTGGAAAAGCACCGGATCCTGGCCCGGCTGACAACGTCTTATCGTTCCGGGATGCATGAATATCAATTTCCGAAAGGTACCCGAACCGGCAGTGTCCTTATCGACCTGGTACACCGGGATCCCGTGCTGGATGCTTTTATTGAACAAGTCAGTGATACCGAGTTGCGGGGATACCGGCGTAGCAAATTCTGGGCCCGTGATCAAACGGTATATTTCTATATACGTTTTGAGAAACCCATCCTGGATATGGCGCTCCAGGGAGAGGACGAAATGGGTCAGAAACGACACCTGAAGGCAAACCGGAAAGACATCCGCGCCCGTTTCAGTTTTGATCTAGGCTGGACGGCAAAAATCAGGGCGGCCGTCGGTATTTCCGGGGTCAGCATGGAAGGGGCGAAACGCAACCTGGATACGGAGATTCCCGGCTGGGATTTTGAGAAAGTAAGGCTGGATGCAAAAAAGGCGTGGAACCGGGAGTTGGGGAAGATCAGTGTGGAAGGTGGTACGCCCAACCAGCAAACCATTTTTTATACCGCTCTCTATCATACCATGCTCAGCCCGAATATCTATACCGATGTGGATGGGCAGTACCGGGGTACCGACCTGAAAGTGCATAAGGCCGAGGGTTTTACCAATTATACCGTTTTCTCCCTGTGGGATACTTACCGGGCCTTTCATCCCCTCATGTCGGTCATTAACCGGGAACGTACCCTGGACTGGATCAAAACTTTTTTGGCCCAGTATCAAAACGGGGGGATGTTGCCGGTTTGGGAATTGAGCGGGAATGAAACATTTTGTATGATCGGGTATCATTCCGTACCGGTTATCGCGGATGCCTGGCAAAAGGGGATCCGTGATTTTGATACGAAGCTGGCCCTTGAAGCGATGCGATCCTATGCGGAAAGCGACCGCTTCGGGCTGAAGCAGTATGCGGAGAAAGGATTCCTGTCGAATGAAACAGAACATGAAAGCGTTTCCAAAACACTGGAATACGCATATGACGATTGGTGTATTGCCAGGTTTGCCGGATGGACCGGTGATTCGGCTGTGTATCACCGTTACATGGAAAGAACCCAGAATTACAAAAATCTTTTTGATCCTGCCACAAATCATATGCGTGGCAAACTACAGGGCATGTGGTATGGCCCCTTTGATCCGAGGGAAGTCAATAATTTCTTTACGGAAGGGAACAGCTGGCAATACAGTTTCGCCGTACCCCAGGATATCGGGGGATTGGCACTGCTGATGGGTGGTCAGAATAAATTCGCCGACAAACTGGAAGAACTGTTTACGGCCAGTTCGAAATTGACGGGTCGCGACCAGGCGGATGTCACCGGCCTGATCGGACAATATGCGCATGGGAATGAGCCCAGTCACCACATGGCCTACCTGTTCAATTACGCGGCCCGGCCATGGCGGACGCAGGAACTGGTGCATAAGATCTGTTCGGAGTTTTATACCAACGCGCCCGACGGTTTGATCGGAAACGAGGACTGCGGACAAATGAGTGCCTGGTATGTGCTCAGCGCGATGGGTATTTACCCGGTATGTCCCGGGGATGGCCGTTATACCCTGGGTACCCCCCAGTTCGACCGGGTAACGATCCGCCTGGAGAACGGGAAAATATTCACCCTTTCGCGGAAAGGGAAGCCGGGAGAGTTTTATGTGCAGGGAGCCATGCTTAACGGGAAGGCATACACGAAATTATTTATCAATCACGGGGATATCGCCGAAGGGGGTGCACTGGAGTTTATGACGGGCCCCCTGCCTTCAAAGAACCGGGGTGTCCTTCCCTGGGATATGCCTGCTTTTTCGATCAGAACCAAGGAGTTTGTAGCCGTTCCTTTTGTGGATATGTCTTCGAATAAATTCAGGAAGGAAACACAGGTCCGGTTAAGCAGTATTGAGCTCGGGGCGAAAATATACTACCGGATCATGCGACCGGATATTCGTTCGGTCTTTGTACCATACGAGGAACCTTTTGCCATCCGAGAAAATACCCAGGTGGATGTCTACGCCGAAAAAGACGGCCAGCGAAGCCCGGTGGTAACCCAGCATTTTTTCCGGATGCCCGACGATCGTACGATCCGGGTCTTGTCAGAAGTACATCCCATGTATACCGCAGGCGGTCCGGAAGCCCTGGTCGACGGGGTAGTGGGTACGACAAACTGGCGGACAGGGGAGTGGCAGAGTTATTATGACCGGGATTTTGAAGCGATCGTTGATCTGCAGGAAGAACGTATGGTGGATTCCGCCGGGGTGCATGTGTTACAGGATGTAAGTCCCTGGATCCTTTATCCCCGGGAGTTGATCGTCCTGGCCAGTGCCGACGGGAAGGAATTTTTAGAAACCGGCCGGATTCAAAACCTGAAACCATCCGTGGAAGGTCCTGCCGAAACACAGGTATTGCTGGTCCCCGTTCGGAAAAAGACCCGGTACCTGAAGATCAGGGCGATGAACGGTGGCAAACTCCCGGACTGGCATGAAAGCGCGGGCAGCCCCTCTCACCTGTTCATTGATGAGGTGATCCTAAAATAGAAGGTCAGATCCTGATTTTTTTCATGTATTCGGCATTGGCTTTAACCGAATCCAGTGCCGACCCTGTCGGGTATGCTTCCTGTTCTACCAGGAGATACTGCATCCCGTTTTCCATGGCAGTATGAAGCACACGGCCGAAGTCGATGGAACCGGTGCCCAGGTCTACCGAATTCAGGTCATTATCTTTCAACGGAACTTTACGGCGGTCTTTGATATGACAAAGCCGGAACCGGTTCTTGTATTTTTTCAGCCATTCTTCAGGATCCTGCCCTGCGGTAACCGCCCAGTAAAAATCCAATTCGAAGTCTACCAGTGAAGGATCGGTATTGCTGAGCATCACTTCCTGCGGCAACCGGGATTCCTGTATTTTAAAACTATAATCGTGGTTGTGGTAGGCAAAACGGATTCCGGCCTTCCTGCATATCTCTCCGCATGTATTGAACCGGTCTGCGATCCTTTTGAAGTGGTCCAGTGTGGGTTGTGCGCCTACGGAAGGGCAAACCAGGTATTTTATTCCGATACCGGCAGCCTGTTCCACTTTTTTCTCAAATTCTTTCTCGATCTCGCAGTGCGATGATACCAGTTCCATTCCCAGGTCGCCCAGGTATGTACTGAACTCCGCGGGTGTCATGCCCCAGAACATACCGGAAGGTCCTTCATAACTTTCAATTTGCCGGTAACCGAATGAAGCTACCTTTTTGTCGACTCCCCGGAGATCATTAGGCAGGTCGTTCCGGAGAGTATAAAGTTGTAAACCGAAAAGATCTACCGGTTTTCCGGATAGGGAAGTACTGCCTCCCGAATTTAGTTTGCAAGCGCCCGGGGCAACCGTCGCGCCGAGTGCAATGGTACCTGTCCATTGAATAAACTTTCTTCTGCTTTGGTTCATATAGTCCGATTATGAGTTAAGACCAGGCTTTATCTCCTTTCACATAGGGATAGTTGCCGTCGTACCTCCCCGGTACCGCCAAATAACGAAGGGCCTGCGTGGCGCCGATTTCCGAGGTAAAGTAGCCTGAGAGCGTCAGTTGTTTCATCATGGTATAATAATGCGGGGGTTCCGCAAAAAATTCGGTCTGTTGTTTCCAGGGTAGATTCTTGTTTGCTTTTTCATGGGCTTCACGGGCGGTCTTGACCCGTTCATTTCTAGCGTTATTGTATTCTTTTGCTTCTTTTTCGAGCGTTACAAGAAAATCGTGACGTTGTGCGGGGGAGCAATCCATAAATGATTTGCCGTTTGTCTTCCGGCAGGCTTCCACCAGTTTATCTATTCCCTCCATAAATGTCTTTTGTTCGGCATCCCGGTAACAATCCGTCACCATTACTTTCATATAGTTGCCCACCTGTGCCGCCCTGGCCCCGGGCGTTTGAGTGGCGGGGATGATCGTTTCCGCGATCTCATCGAGCAGGGATATATTTTTTTCGTTAAATCCGCTTGCGGATCCGCCGCCGGCCCCGCATCCGCTCAATAAAAAATCTCCTCCCACCATCGCGCTGCCGGTCAGTACGGCGATCATTTTCAGTAATTCCCTTCTGTCCATATGTTGTTCTTTTAAAAGGGTTGGATAAATATTGATTACAGGTTTTGTTTTTTCAGCTCGGATACGGCAAAGTCGGCCGCCCGGGCGGTCATGGCCATATAGGTCAGGGACGGATTGACGCAGGATGCGCTGGTCATGCAGGCTCCGTCTGTGACAAACACATTGGGGGCATCCCAGACCTGGTTGTTCCCGTTCAGTACAGAGGACTTCGGGTCGCGTCCCATCCGCGCGGTTCCCATTTCATGTATGCCCATCCCCACGGCATAACCCCAGTCATTTCCGTTGACATCTTTCACCCCGGCTGCGGTCAACATCTCCACGGCATCATTTTTCATGTCCTCCCGCATTTTCTTTTCATTCTCCTTGATCTCGACATCGAAATCCAGCACGGGCAATCCCCATTTATCGGTAACGGATTTATTCAGCGTCATTTTATTGCTGTGATCGGGAAGCATTTCGCCGAATCCCGTAATGCCGAAATACCAGGTATCAGACGGTACGCTCAGGGCCTCTTTCAGGTCTTCTCGGGTGATGGGGCCAACATACTTCTCATCATTGACGAGAAAGGGTGGTTCCAGCGGGATGTCACCCTTGTAGACCGTGGCCTGATCCTTCTTCAGAGCTTCTACCAGCTCGTTCTGAGCGG
>JBMSNP010000006.1:0-69320 GCA_049421765.1 Chitinophagaceae bacterium | reverse complement strand
CTTAACTCAAAACTCAAGGCTGTCCTACATATCAACCCTCTATCCACATTCTGCAAATTTTTACAGGTTTCTGCGTTTTTGTGCAGGAATTTCACTTATTTTTAAAATACCATAAACTAACGAATGCTTAAAAAAGAGCGTCAGGCTTTTATTTTGCACCAGGTGAACCTGCACAACAAAGTGCTTTCGTCATCCTTATGCAGTGAGATCCGGGTTTCTGAGGACACGATCCGTCGGGACTTGCAAGAGCTGGCTGACGAAGGAAAGATCATTAAAGTGCATGGTGGCGCCCTTTCCCCTTCTTTCAACCAGGTTTATTTTCCTACCAACGGTGTTTATTCCCAGAATCACAAGAAAAGCATTGCCCAGAAAGCAATCAGCCTCATTCAAAACGGGATGTTTGTGCTTACCAGCGGCGGAACCACAATCATCGAAATGGCCAGGCTGCTCCCCCACCAGCTCAAAGCCACATTTATTTCCGGTAGTATCCCGGCCATCCTCGAATACATGCATCACCCGAATATTGAAGTGATCCTGATCGGTGATAAAGTGTCCAAGAATTCAAAGATCACGGTAGGCGCACAGGCCATTTCCCGGATCCGGGAAATGAAGGCCGATATTTGTTTCCTGGGAACAAATGCGATCGACCTGGAACACGGGATCACAGACAATGACTGGGAGGTTGTGCAATTGAAAAAGGCCATGATCGAGAGTTCCAAAAAAGTCGTTTGCCTGAGTATTTCGGAAAAAGTGAATACGGTCCAACCCATCCGGGTTTGCGGGCTGGATGACATTGATTTGCTGGTAACGGAACTTGAACCGGATGACCAGGTTCTTCTGCCATATGTAAAAGCCGGCGTGCGTGTTTTATAACAGCCGCCGTTTAAATATGAGAACTGCTTATTAATTATATAAAAAAAACAGCTATGAGAAAAATTCTCCAATTATTCTTTGGTATCGCGCTGGTATTGCTGGTTCTTCCTCCGGCCCTGCAGGCCCAGGAAAGAACGGTTACCGGAACCATCCTGTCCGAGGACAAGTCCCCGCTTAGCGGAGTAACGGTCCGGGTGAAAGGTACCCGCAAGATCACCCAAACGGATGCCAACGGAAAATTCTCGATCAAGATGAATGCAGGGGAAACCCTCCAGATCACTTATGTTGGTTACCAGACCGAAGAAGTCAAACCCGACGGAGCTACTGTGGGGATCACTCTGAAAACCGCAGACAACACCATGAGTGAAGTAGTGGTTACGGCCCTCGACATCCGCAGAGCCCCCCGGGAACTCGGGTATTCGGTTGCAAAGGTCAGCGGCGCAGAGGTTGCTGAAACTCAGCGTGAAAACTTCCTGAACGGCCTCGGTGGCCGTGTGGCGGGACTGACCATCAACCCCACCAGCGGAACAGCCGGAGCATCTTCGCAGATCGTGTTGCGGGGGTTTAACTCCATGGCTTTAGATAACCAGCCCCTGTTTGTAATAGACGGGGTGATTATGGATAACCAGACTCTCAGTGAATCCGGAGGAGGCGCTTCACTGGGACTGGTTGAGAATTCCACCCGGAATATCAACCAGACCGCAAACCGGAACACTGACTATACCAACCGGATCGGAGATATCAACCCGAATGATATTGAAACGATCACGGTGCTTAAAGGCCCCGAAGCAACCGCCCTTTACGGAAGCCAGGCCAGTTCCGGTGCGATCGTGATCACAACCAAAAAAGGCAAGATGGACGGCAAACTCTCCGTGTTTTATGACAACTCCTTCCGTATCTCAAAACTGACCCGGTTCCCCAGTTACTCCAATAAATGGGCTCCTGGCCGAAACGGAGTGCCACAAGACGGATTCCTGTATTTTGGTCCGGCCTATCCGGATAACGTTCAGCAATTCGATAATGTCGGCAACTTCTTCGAATCGGCCTTCACACATAATCATAATCTGACTGCAGAATATGGAATTAAAAACGCCAGTTTCCGGTTCTCGGGTTCATTTCTGGACCAGGACGGAATCGCACCGCAAAATACTTATAAGCGTTATAACCTGCGATTGACCAACAGTACCAAGATCGGCAAGTATGTGGAGATCACCCCCTCTATCACCTATATTCACAGTACCAACGACAAACCCAAAAGGGGTGCCGGCGGATACCTGCTGAACCTCATGATCTGGCCCAGTACGGATGATGCGCGCCAGTATACCGATGCCAACGGAGGGAAAAAACTACTCTATGCTTCTGACCCCAATTCAGAAATCGATAACCCATTCTTTAATGTGAACTTTAACCGGGGTTATGATGTTACCGACCGGTATATCGCCACGATGGGGATCAACATAAACCCCTTCAAGTGGCTTAGTATCGCAGGGCGATTTGGGTACGACTACTATACATCAGACGGATGGTCCTTCTTCCACCCGCTTTCCTCGATCCTGACAAAAGGTACGGGGGGGCAACAGGACAATTATTACCGGAAATTCAAAGGCTATAACCACACCATTACGGCCACCGCCAAAAAATCACTGGGGAAGTTCATCTTCCGGCTGATGGGAGGTACCATGTGGCAGGATCGCCGGACCGATATGTATTCAGTATTCGGCACCAATATCGTGGACTCTGTCAATACCCAGGGGCAGATGGTCAAAAACCTGGCCATTGTGAACCAGGCCCAGATTGAACAATGGATGGGTGACAGCACTACCACCCGGGCCAGCATCCGGCAACGGTTGAACCGGGGTCTGTTGCCTCCGGGCGGTTTATTCAACTATTCCCTGAGCCGTCAACTGGCGTTTTTCGGAGAATTCCATGTGAGTTTCAAAAACTATATCTTCCTGACATACTCGCACCGGTTTGAAACCTCGTCAATCTTCCCCAAGAAATTCCGCAATTACAATTATCCTGCGGGAAGCGTGAGTTTTGTGGTGAGTGATATCTTCCCGGCCATGAAGAAGAACAACTTCATAAACTTCATGAAGCTCAGGACTTCGCTGGCCAGCACGGCCCGGTCCAGTTCCCCCTATGCGAACCAGTCGGTTTTCAATAACGTAACTTCCAGCGGAGGCGGCTATGCTTACGGGTTTACCAATAACAACTACCTGCTTGAACCGGAGATCCAGAGCACCTATGAGCTCGGAACCGAGCTTCGGTTATTCCGCAACAAGATCGGGCTTGATATTACTTACTACAATACCCTGAATGAAAAACAGATCGCAGAAAATTTCCGGGCCAGCTACGGTACGGGATATGTACTGAATACGATCAACGTGGGATCTACCCGGAACACCGGCCTGGAGATCAGCCTGGACCTGACCCCGGTTTCCAAACCCAATTTCAGCTGGAACACCCGGTTCAACTTCAATAAAATGAAGAACAAGGTGCTGTTCCTGCCCCCCAATGTTCCTGAGTTCTATATTTCTGAAACATGGATATATGGCAACGCCCGGGGCGGCCTGGTAACCGGGGGACCCACCACGGCGATCACCGCCTATGGCTATGAACGGAGCGCAGCCGGGGATATCCTGATTGACCCGGCAAACGGGCTTCCTGTTATGGACCCGGTATTCCGCGTAAGGGGCGACAGGAACCCCAACTTCACCCTGGGCTGGGTCAATAATTTCCGGTACAAAAACTGGAGCCTGAATTTCCTTTGGGATTTGAAAGTCGGAGGTGATGTTTTCAATGCCACCGACATGTACCTGACGCTGCAGGGTATCAGCAAGAACACGGATGACCGTTATACGCCCCGGGTTATCCAGGGCGTGCTGAAAGACGGGTTCCAGAACAGTTCGAACCCTACCCGGAATACAATCGTGGTCATCCCTGCCTATAATGATGGCTACTATATTTCCCGTATGCCAGAAGAACAGTTTATCGAGAAGGATGTAAACTGGTTCCGGCTCCGAGACATCACTCTTAAATACTCATTCGGTGAGAATATGATCAGCCGGATGGGATTTGTCAAGTCGGCCGGTTTGTTCATAACAGCCAACGATCTGATCCTGATGACCAATTATACCGGCGCCGATCCTGCAGTGAGCGGAAACACGGCAGGAGCCCGTGGTGTAGGCGGCTGGGGATTTGACTATGGCAATGTGCCTGCCCCGGTAAGTGTAAACGTGGGCTTACGCGTAGGATTCTAAATAAACTATTATGAGATCTAAATACGACGCAATGAAAAAATTACTTATCGCAACCGCTGGGGTTGCGCTGATGACTGCTTCGATCAGCAGTTGTTCCAAGAAAATAGACGAGGCTTATGCCAATCCCAATGCCGACGTAAGGGTACCGGTGGAAACCCTTCTGCCCCCGTTGGTATCCTGCATGGCGGCCAACAGTGCGGGTCACGGACCACTTAACGATATCCGGTTCGCAGGCAAATTCATCCAGAATTTTTTCTGGTGCAATTCCGGCGGAGAATGGGAAAGAATGGGTAACCGTCCGGGTACGGATAACGCAGCTTCCCTCTGGAGAATTCATTTTTATGATATCGGTCAGAACTGCAACAATATGATCAAGTGGGCTCTTGAGGAGGAAAAATGGGATTATGCCGGCGTGGGAAAGGCCATCCTGGCATGGAGCTGGCTCCAGCTTTCAGATTATCATGGCGAGGTCATTAAACCCAGTGAAGCTTTTAACACTGCGGCCCTGACCTTTTCCTACGGAACCCAGGAAGAAACCTATGATCATGTCCGCAATCTTTGTCATGAAGCTATCTCATTGCTGAATACCACAGGCGGATCCGCCAGCCAGGCAAATCTCGCCAAGGGAGATGCCTACTTCTACGATGGAGATGTGAATAAATGGAAAAAGTTCGTCTACGGCGTTCTGGCCCGTTCCTTCCATCACCTGACCAATAAGTCGATCTACAACGTAGATTCCGTGTTGTATTACTGCAATCTTTCGATCAACACGAATGCGGATAATGCCATGGTGAAATTCGCGAATACCGGGATCAGCGGGACTGCCAATTTCTTCGGTCCGCTTCGCGGAAACCTCGCCAGCACTTTACTGGTCACAGAATCGGCAATCCGGCAGTCAGCCTTTATTGCTGATATGCTGTCGGGCTTGAACTCAATGTTCCCCAATGTTCAGGATCCCCGCGCCATCTACCTGCTCCGCAAAAACGCCAATGGCACTTTTAAAGGGCTGTCGGTGAATCGCGGACAGACTGTGATGGCAGCCAATGACCGTCCGGAAAACTTCTGGGGCGTTGCTCAAACAACAGCCATCAATAACACCGCACCGGGTACAGATGGCAATTGCCGTTATATTTTCCGCAACTCCGCTCCCTTCCCTGTAATTACGGCATCGGAGATCCAGTTTATAAAAGCGGAAGCGCTTTGGCTGCCCCAGGGCAAGAACGACAAGGCAGGAGCCCTGGCTGCATATAAAGAAGGGATTCGCCTGAACCTGGAAATGCTGAAAGATGTTTACAGCGTGAACGTACCGGCGGGTGAAGAACTCACGACACAGAAGATCGCCGATTTCATTAACCCGGCAACAAACCCCAATGTAATTCCGGCCACACCAAACGGTCTTTCCCTTTCTCATATCATGCTTCAGAAGTACATCTCCATGTACATTCATGGAACCTTTGAAACCTGGGTGGATATGCGCCGGTATCATTATACCGATACATTCATGGGTGAAACCGTGTACCGTGATTTTACACCTCCTTCAGGAACTGACCTCTATACCAATAATGGTGGCAAACTGATCTATCGCACACGCCCCCGTTTCAATTCGGAATATGTCTGGAACCTGAATGAGCTGAACCGGATCGGGGCCAGCGCGTTGGATTATCACACCAAGGAATGCTGGTTTTCACAGCCCTAATGTTTAATGTAAAAACTGACTATAATGAGAAACAGAATAATCAAATACATGGCCTGCGGAAGCCTGGTGCTAACCACATTGCTCTTCTCCTGTGCCAAAAAAGCGGATACCCCGCTGCAAACCAACAGCGATTTCAGCAACCAGACCACCATGCAGTTATTCATGGCGATGGTCAATGCCACCCGGAACTATATCCTTGTGGATGGCAACCCGGTGAATGGAGCTTCTATAACGACGGGCAATGTTTTCCCTGCAGTAGGACCCGGATTTTCGATCAACGCGGGATTCCGGTCCTTCCTGGTTCGTGACACCCTTACAGCAACTACACAGGTGCCACTGAGTTTCGCGCAGAACCTGCAGGCCGGTAAGTATTATACAATTTTTATGTATGATACCATCAATTCCCCCAAGCAGAAAACCGTTGAAACACCAATCGGCATTTCAACTTCCGAAGCTCAGGTCCGTTTTGCCAATTTCGTTTACAGTCCGACTGCGGTTCCTGCGATTGATATTTACTCGCTGAAGCAAAACACGAACGTGTTTACGAACATCCCGGTAACAGGGGTTTCGGACTATATTAAAGTAAACACCAATATTACGGATACCTTTTATGTCCGGGCCGCCGGATCTGGCGTAAACCTTCAAAATTACAAGACCACCGCCCCTACAGGGCCAGTTGATATCCTGACGGCATTTACACCAAGGCCGGGAAGAAGCTATACCCTGGTATTCCAGGGCGGGTACAGGGCCACAGCGACCAGCAACAGTACGGTACGCACCCTCTCTGTTTTCACGGATAATTAGTCGCCACTAATGCATATAAAAGGAGTTGTACGGCCTACAACTCCTTTTTTTTATCAAACAAAGAAGATATAAGCCAGCAGGATCGCTGTGACAATACCTGCCAGGTCGGCCAGCAGCATGGTGGTGACGGCATACCTGCTGTTCCGGATATTTACGGCACCGAAGTAAACGGCAATGATATAAAAGGTTGTGTCGGAGGAGCCCCGGAAAACGGAAGCCAGGTTACCGGCAAATGAATCAGGTCCCTGTGCCTGGAGGGTATCAATCATCACAGCCCTGGCCCCGCTCCCGCTCAGTGGCTTGATCAGGGCGGTGGGCAAACTGTCCACGATCCTGGCATCCCCGTTTAGCAGAACGAACAGACTCTTGATCCCGTCCATGACAAATTCAAAAGCTCCGCTGTTTCGCAACAGACTGATGGCCACAAGCAGCCCGACGAGGTAAGGAATAATCCTCACTGCCACTTCGAATCCGCCCTTCGCCCCCTCGATAAAGGCATCGAAAATATTGATCCGCTTATAAAGACCTCCCAGAACAATAAGCAGAAAAATAAGAAGGATGAGCCCGTTGCTCAGGCTGGTTGAAAACAACTGAATGCCCTGGACATCGAGGGATTTGATATAATAGATCAATGCCGCGATCACGGTACTGATTCCCAGCACCCACAACAGGATCACGGGCTGAAAAAGCCGGATACGTTGCCTCACCGCCACCATGGTCATTGCGGCGATCGTAGCGACAAATGTGGCGATCATACAGGGAATGAATATACTGGTCGGCTGTGCCGATTTCAACGCCACCCGGTCTGCGATAATGATCGTGGGGATCAGAGTAAGACCGGATGCATGCAGGCAAAGAAACATCAGTTGCGCATTGGAGGCACGGGTCTTGTCGGGATTTATCTCCTGTAAACTCTCCATGGCCTTGATCCCAAACGGCGTGGCTGCATTGTCGAGGCCCAGCAGGTTGGCGGAAAAATTCATCACCATATGCCCCATGGATGGATGATCTTTCGGGACCTCCGGGAAGATCCGTGAGAAAAAAGGACCTATGATACGCGACAGGAACCGGATTCCACCTGCCCTTTCAGCAATACTCATAAAGCCCATGAACAGGGCCATGATGCCGATCAGACCGATGCAGAGATTAACGGCATCCTTACAGGTTTCAAAAATCCCGTTGGCAGGTAATAACCGGTATGCCCGGTAAGCCAGTTCGTCAGTCCGAAATACCTTTTCCTTACCCCAAACAGCCGTTTTTTGAAATTCAAGCTGGCTCCGTACAAGACCGGGCACCTGTGTCGAGTCCAGGTTCCTGACCGAAATGGTGTCGGTATTTTTTCCGGTGGTCAGCTGGCTGAAGATGCTTTCCTGTCCGGGCTGGAAAGCAAAACGGCCGGCAGCAACCAGCAAGGCGATCAGAATAAACGCAGTCCAGATCCTGCTTAGAGCCATAAGGGGAATAGTTTTATCACTCAAGATAACAGAAAGTTGGAAATTAAAAGCCCGGTTCAAGGATTGAAGTGAGGTTATTCATTTAAGCAAAACGCATTTATCCGACCTGGAAATGACAGGAACCGGTAAGGGGAATTTGAAAAACATCTCAGAATATCAAGTGGGAATCAACCATGAGCGACCGGGTGACCGTCCTCCTGAACAAAACCACTAAAAGAGCTATCCGCAGCTCATTTCCACCTATCTTTGCGGCCTCAAAAAACAGGCCGTAACACCGGGTACTGCGTGACATTGCAGCCTGTTTGAATGATCAGACCTAATTATTTTTTATGGCATTACAGGCAGGTATCGTAGGACTTCCGAATGTGGGTAAATCAACTCTTTTTAATGCGGTAAGCAACAGCGCCAAGGCGCAGGCCAGCAACTACCGTTTTTGTACGATTGATCCCAATGTGGGGCTGGTGGATGTCCCCGACCCCCGTTTGCAAAAACTTGCCGAACTGGTGTTACCCAACCGGATCGTACCCACCCAGATCGAGATCGTGGATATTGCCGGGCTTGTCCGGGGTGCCAGCAAAGGAGAAGGATTGGGAAATAAATTCCTGGCGAATATCCGGGAGGTGGATGCCATCATTCATGTGATCAGGTGCTTTGAAGATGAAAATATCCTCCGCGACGAGGGTGCGATCAACCCGGTCAGCGATAAGGAGATCATCGACACGGAACTCCAGCTGAAAGACCTGGAAACCGTGGAGAAGAAGATCCAGCGGACTGAAAAGCTGGCCAAGTCGGATCCAAAACTCAGGGCCGAGCTCGATGTGCTTCTCGCCTGCAAGTCACAACTGGAAAAAGGGAAAAGCATCCGGGAACTGGGGCTTTCCAAAGAAGAAAAAGCGGCCGTGGCAGACCTCTTCCTGCTGACAGACAAACCGGTGCTTTATGTAGCCAACGTAGACGAAGCCTCCATGCATACAGGAAATAAATTCTCCGAAAAACTTATCGAAGCCGTGCAGGGGGAAAACGCCCAGGTCATCATCATGAACAATACCATCGAAGCCCAGATTGCGGAAATGGAAAACCCGGACGACAAACAACTTTTCATGCAGGAATACGGGATGCAGGAACCCGCACTGGATCGCCTGATCCACTCAGCTTATAAACTGCTCAAATTATTTACCTACTTCACTGCCGGGGTTCAGGAGGTAAGGGCCTGGACCATCCAGGAAGGATGGAAGGCGCCCCAGGCTGCCGGCGTGATCCACACAGATTTTGAAAAAGGATTCATCAAGGCCGAAGTGATCGGCTACGACGAATTCATTCAGTATGGCTCAGAAGCCGCCTGCCGCGAAGCCGGGAAACTTCGTATCGAAGGAAAGGAATACGTGGTTAAGGACGGGGATGTGATGCACTTCAGGTTTAACGTTTGATTGAAGTCCGTGAAGTCCGGAAGTTCCAAATGTTCAATAGGTTCAAGAAGTTCAATAAGTTTAAGGGTTTATATGGTTGCTGACACATTCATCAGCACATGAACACATCAGCACATTCCCAAATTTTCAAATCTTCAAATCAAAAAAGCGCCGTAAGCCCTGCCCTTCCCAGGTGAACGGTCCGTGAACTCCCGGCCTTTCGTCCGTCATACTGAAAGGTCAGTTCAAGGTTGTTTAAAAGACGTTTTGAAAATCCCAGCATCCACAGATAATTCTTCCCCGGGAGCAAGCCGTCGAGCATGATATAACTTACCGTGGTATTGGCGGGGTATTTGTAACTGATGTTGTTGAGTGTAAACTTTCCCGTTACCGAACTGCTCTGTAGGATGTTGTATTTGGATTCGATATTTATCGAATGGGAAACCGATTTTTCCCCGCCATAAACCGGCCGGTTCTTCTTCATATCAAAACGGTATCCGCCCACCACCCGGAATACGGTTCCCCTGATAAAAGTCAGCATCGGCTCGGCACTGTATACCGACAACTCGTAATTCCGGTTTGCAAACTGGGGGGTATACAATGCGTTCAGTCCTTTTTTCCCGTTCATCGAAAACAAGACCCGGCGGCTGATATTCCAGCGCCATTTCAGGGTCCAGTCATTCAACTTGCGGCTTTCATAACCGTAGGTAAGCAGCGATTTCCCGTTGTTCCTGAGGTTGCTGATATCAAATCCCCATTTGGAGCTGAACCGGTTCACGGAAAGTGTATTGAGAAAAGTGCTGCTGAGAACGATCAGGGCAGTGTCATTCACTCCGTATTTGAACGGGTTAAACTCAAAGCTTCCCCGGGCTGCCGATTTCTTGCTGGTTTGCAGGGAGGTTACAATTACCAGCCGGGAAAGAAGTTTCCGGATTCCTTTCAGATCCGGGGAACTCAGCAGGGACCGGGGACTGATGCTCATGCTGTAATTGAACGTGGTATAGTTGGCCTTTATGAAATCATTGGTTGGGGTAAAGATCCGGATAAACCGGGCCTGGTCGGGGAAGGCTGCGATTTCAAATTCATTTAACTGCTGCACTCCGTCATTGTTGTAATCGATCCATGCATACTGCCCGGTACCGGCGGGAACTTCGAGATAGGCAAAATCCCTTCGCTGCTCCTGCCCCGCCCCCACTTCGTAGAGGATGTTCCCTGTCAAAAGACCCTTCCACTCATTCATCACATATTCCATCCGCCCGAGAATGGTCTCATCCGCCTTTTGTTTTGACACAGCACTATCCAGGACTTTCAATTTCCGGAATGTTGTATTCAGGTAAAACTGTCTTTTGGGATTTGAAAGTAATTCCATTTGCAGGTTCAGGTTTAGGCTCCGGTCGCCGCGGATGAAACGCCTGCCCACGGGGTATTTGTCCGAGCGGGTGAAAAAAGTGATGCGGTGCCGGTTCTTTTTATTATCACCGGACTGGAGATAGGCGGAATAATTATCAAACCAAAAAGCACCTGCCAGGAGGGAATCAGAGGATTTATACCGGTTACTGTTTTTTTCCATTGCATAGGTAAACCCGAGTTTCCATTTATCAAGCTGTTTCAGTTCCTTACTGATATCAAGCCCGGGTCGCAGAAAGGAACCACTTGTAAACCTGGCATCGTACTGGGTCAGCACAAACTGGTTATTCAGTTGCCAGCCTTTCCAAGCCACAATATGCCTGATGTTGTTCTGGAACCCGGAATAATTATCGCTCCTCCGGTAATGGGTAAACTGGTAAGCCGCGGAATGGCTTTGCCGATCCTCGAGTTTTGCAGAGGCCCGGATGATGTGTTCATCCACCGGTACGGGAATCGCCTGGAGATCAAGTCCCCAGTCGCGCGAGAATTCAACATTTCGCAATCGCTCCAGCGGCCTGAATTTCTGTTGTACAAATTCATAGTCGAGCCCTGTACTGAGTTTCAGTTTCCGGTTTGTATTGAATAGTTTTTCACTTCCTAATTGAAATTTCGCCGCCCAGCCACGGTCATCTCCGTTGTCTTTGGCGGAAAATGTATTGACATCATTATTACTGGTCGCGACTTCAGTTTTCAACCAGGTACGGGGGCTGATTTTGTAATCCAGCCCCAGGTTCACCACCTGTTGTTTACGGGGAGCCACGAGAATCTGGACCGGTTCATACCTTCCCTGTCTTACAGAAGCAACCGGCGGCAGGTAGCGGTATACCTTCCCGTTTGCCCCGTTGAAGTCGGGCTCATAATTCCCGTTACCCGGGCCCACATCCACAAAGGATAGGTTATACTTCGCCAGCAGCGGATCCGTGGAATACCGGTAAAAGGAATCGGTACCAACATAAATTTTTTCGTACAAGATCTTTCCGGAGGCAAAAGTATCCAGCAACGCGGCCGGGTAGAACGCTTTTTGAACACTGTCGCCCAACCCGGTCAGAAACAACTTTTGCCGGTCATCAAGCACCTGGTTGATCTGGGAATTTTTTGCATCGCTGTTCTGGAAAGCTCCTACCCGGAAGGTCAGTTTTTCCCCGATCTCAAGCTCCTGCGAGAGATAAAGATTTGCATTGAGATAATTCCTGTCTGCGTATTCGAATTCCACCTGGACCCGGCTGTCTTTTGTGATCATCCGGCGCGGGGTGAACGTAATTTCGGCGGTGTTATAGTTGATCACATAATCCTGGTCCTCTCCTCTTTGCAGCAATTGCCCGTCGTAAAAAACCCGTTCGGTATTGGCCAGCACGATAAAGAAAAATTCATTGTTGGCACCCCGAAGCCGGTATGGACCCTGGTTCCCTTCCAGCGGTGTAAGGATGTTCCGGGTGAATTTACCCTTGGCCACCGAACCGCTTACCAGTGTTTTGGAACGTACAGTCTTTGACAACTGATTCACGGTCTGGAATGAGATCCCCTGGAGACGCTTGTAAAAATTCAGGAAATAGGTCTGGTTCTGGCGCAAATCGATATCCCCGAGATTCAGTTGCCAGTTCCTTTTTCGAAACTGGAGATAAACCTGGTCAAATTCATTGAGTTGCTGGGTGTTGCCGTCCGGCTGTATGGGAATATTGTTATCGGTGATCGCAGCCTGGATCTCTATGCTGTCTCCCAGCATCCCGCTGAGCTGGAGGTTAAAGGTTGAATTCAAAACGGCATCCTGGCTGTTGCCAAATCCGATCTGCCGGCCAAAGCTTCCTTCCGCCTTCAGTTTACCAAAATCAAAAATGCCCCGCTGGGCGTCGGTGAGCCCGTTATTGAATTCAAACGGTTTTACATAAAAGCTGGTTTTAACGCTGTCATATTCCAATCGCTGCGTCATCGCATTCAGCCGGAAAGGAAAAACCCGGTAGGTGACAAGAACAGATTCCATGGCAGGCTTTTTGATCCAGTAAAGGAGCCCGTTTACAAAGTCAAGCCGGTAGTCCCCGGCAGGAATATTGGCTATGGAAAAGGTTTCCGGAACGATGCTCAGTGTATCCACCCGGACAGAATCGGCGGTTGCGGATATTTTTTTTTGCCGGATATTGGAGATGGGACTGTTTCCGGCGGGAACCTGGGCTACCAGCCGGGATGTAATCAATAAGGAGGCTATAAGAATTGATATCCGGTATAAACTGTTCAATAACAGTCATTTTAATTCAAAATCGCTAAATTCGCTGTTTTATTGTGTGAAGGTATACAGTTGGTGGCAATTCCTGAAAAACCCTGACAGCTTTTACCCCGGATCGAAAACTATGAATTGGCAAAAAATGAATACGTACAGGCGACTAGTTTTAACCGGGTTGTTTTTTACTGTATTTGTATCCGCCCGTTCCCAGTTTGATAATAACTGGTATTTTGGCAGGAAGGCCGGATTGAATTTCGATGTCACCGGTACCCCGAATACACCACGTGTACTCAGCGACGGAATGCTGATCTCCTCCGAAGCATCCGCTTCTATTTCAGATGCCAGCGGAAACCTCCTTTTCTATTCAAACGGAGTGCAGGTATTTGACCGCAACCACCAGGTCATGAGCAATGGCAATAACCTCGGTGGAAATATCTCTGCCTGCCAGATGAGCATTGTACCCCACCCCGGAAACCCGGACCTGTTTTATATTTTCACGGCTGATGCATTTGAAAATGATTTCCTGGCCGGCTACCGGTATTCCATCGTAGACATGTCGCTTGCTGGAGGAAATGGCATGGTGACCAGCAAGGACAACCTGCTCTGGGCATCCTGTACCGAGAGATTGACAGCCGTCCGGCACGCCAACGGTGTATATGTTTGGCTGATCACCAACGACAGCGAATCCAATATATTCCGCGCCTGGCTGATCGACTGCAACGGGCTACAGGCCACCCCGGTGGTTTCCACGGTCGGGATCACAGTTAACCAGCACGCACTGTCGAATGTGGGAGTCATGAAAGCCAGCCCGGATGGCAAATACATTTGCCAGACACAATTTCCAGGACCGGGTGACCCGTTATCCAATTTTTTACAGCTGTTTGACTTCGACAATGCCACCGGGGTGTTGAGTAATGCCAAACTGATTTCTCTTCCCCAGACAAAATACAACCATTGTGAATTTTCACCTGATTCAAAGATGTTGTATGCGACACGGAAGGAAGACAATGCCCTGGATCAACTGGAGATCACCCTGCCCACAGCGGCTGCAATCGGAGCATCCCGGGTGAGTTTTCCGACCTCAGTATCATACTATGATATCCAAATGGCCGTTGATGAAAAAATTTATCTCACGCAGGCAGGGGTCATGCTCGCCGTTATCAATTATCCCAACCTGAAAGGGGCTGCCTGCGGGTTTCGTGAAAACGTTATCGATCTCACACCCGGTTCGGCTTCGATTGGATTGCCTTCGCATATTAACGACATTGTCGGGACACCCCAAAACGGTTTCGAATACAATATTCTTGACAACTGTACCGGCGAAGTACAGTTCACCGCCAACACCAACCTGCCACCTATAATCAGCTGGCAGTGGGATTTCGGTGATGGCAATACCTCCAACCTGCAAAATCCCGTTCATACATTTGCCAATCCCAACCAGATCTATAAAGTCCGGCTCACGATCACATCCCTTTCTGCATGCGGAAAAATCAGCCGCACGAGGCAGGTTTTCCCCTCTGGATTCGAAGCCGGAACCATAGACTTTACCTTCCTGAACATATGTGATTCCGGATACTACCGCTTCACCAACCTAAGCTCCGGAATCCAGCAACCTGGGATCAGCTATCTGTGGGATTTTGGAGATGGGAATACATCCACAGATGTACATCCCCTGCACACATTTGGCAGCGACGGCTCGTATAATGTAAAACTGAAAGTACTGACGGGTTCTCCTTGTTTTGATGATTCGGTGACGATTCCCGTAACGGTACAAAATTTTATCATCCGGACGATCCCTTCACAAACCATCAACTACGGGGAGTCGATCACATTGACCACTACCGGTCCGCCCGCAAACTATTCATGGACACCTTCCACCGGTCTCAATAGCAGCCAGGTCCGCAGCCCGGTGGCCAAACCCAAGGAAACAACCTTGTACCGGGTAACAGCTACCAACGCCGCCAATTGCCGGAGTGAGGATACGGTGCGCATCACCGTGCTTCTACCGGACGACTTCAACGATATTTATGTACCGGGTGGTTTTACCCCTAATAATGACGGACGAAACGACCTGTTTCGCCCCTTCATTCCCCGAACATTTACCCTGCAGGAGTTCAGCATCTACAACCGCTGGGGACACCGGGTATTTACCACCAGCGATCCCGATAAAGGATGGAATGGGAAACTGAATGAAGTTTGGCAGGATTCGGGCGCATATGTATGGGTACTGAAAGTTTTGAACAACGCAAACAATAAACGGGTGGAACGAAGGGGTACCTTTATTTTGATCCGATGATTTCCCATCACCTGTCCAAGACTGACATGATCCGGAATTGCCTGATATTTCTGTTTTTCCTGCTTACAGGTCCCCTCGCTGCCCAACAAAAAACCTATTCCTGGAATGCACGTGCGGGTATCGATCTGCCTGTGGGGATTTTTTCCCGATCTCATTTCCCGGGTATCGGCGCAGGAGTTCAATACAGCAAACATCGTTTCGGAAAGCAGACCCTAAAGCCAAAGAAGAGGATGAGTTTCCTGCTGGATGCGGGGGGAGATTATTATTTCGGTAAAAACGTAAATACCGGCGGTTACCCGTTTAAGTATTCAGGGTATGGACTGGTACACACCTATGGCGGATTCCAATTCCGGTTCCAGAAAAAGGTATTTCTCAGCCTGGCGGCCGGGCCGGGACTGGGATTCTATAACGGGTCAACCCGTTTCAATATCGGAACAACCCTTTCGGGCACCTATCTTACAGGAAAAAGAACAGGATTAACTCCCTCATTCAAACTTACCAGGGAATCTGGGGCCGACTGGCTTGCTGCTTTTTCGATAGGCGGCAACTGGCTTTTCTGACCTGGGTTCCTATGTGATCATTATTCGGATGAAGCGGCGGCGAATATATACTCCCGGTTGAGTCGGGCAATATTGGTGATCGATATTTCCTTCGGGCAAACCGCTTCACAGGCACCTGTATTCGTACAGGCGCCAAAGCCTTCCTTGTCCATCTGGGCGACCATATTCATCGCGCGGGTGCTTCTTTCGGGATTTCCCTGCGGAAGAAGGGCCAGGTGGGAAACCTTGGCGGAAACAAAAAGCAGGGCCGATGAATTCTTACAGGCAGCCACGCAGGCCCCGCAGCCGATACAGGCCGCAGCGGCAAAAGCAGCATCAGCTTTGTCTTTTTCAACAGGGATCGCATTGGCGTCGACGGCATTCCCGGTATTAACCGAAATAAATCCACCCGCCTGAATGATCCGGTCAAAAGCGGAGCGGTCTACCATCAGGTCCTTGATCACAGGAAATGCATTGGCCCTCCAGGGCTCTACCACAATGGTATCCCCGTCCTTGTATGCCCGCATGTGAAGCTGGCAGGTGGTATTGGCATGCCAGGGTCCGTGGGGCCGCCCGTTGATGTACATGGAACAGGTACCGCAGATGCCCTCACGGCAATCATGGTCAAACGCGATCGGTTCCTTCCCATCCCGGATCAGTTCCTCGTTGAGAACATCAAACATTTCAAGGAAAGACATTTCGGAGGAAATGTTTTTTACGGGATAGGTCTCAAACCGTCCCGGGTCATTCGCACTTTTTTGTCTCCAGACTTTCAGCGTAAGGTTCATCATGTAATGCTCCATATATGCTCGTTTTTACAGCCGTAACCGGCTTGCATGCTTTGAAATTATTTATAAGAACGCTGGGTGGGTTTTGCCACATCAAAGGTCAGGTCTTCCTTATGCAATTGCCATTCGCTTTCCCCTTTATACTCCCAGGTAGCCACGTAGGAATAATTCTCATCATCCCTTTTTGCCTCCCCTTCCTCAGTCTGGCTTTCCTCGCGAAAATGCCCTCCGCAGCTTTCGTTGCGGTTAAGCGCATCCTGGCACATCAGTTCGCCCAGTTCGATAAAATCAGCCACGCGGCCGGCCTTGTCTAGTTCAGGATTCATTTCCCGGATACCACCGGGGATCCGTACGTCCTTCCAGAATTCGGCACGGAGTTCCCGGATCTCGGCAATGGCTTCCTGGAGTCCCTTTGCATTTCTCGCCATCCCGCATTTCTCCCACATGATCTTGCCCAGCCGCTTGTGAAAACTTTCAACGGTTTGGCTGCCCTTGATATTTATCAGGGTTTGTATCCGGTCGGCAACAGACTTCTCGGCCTGTTCAAATGCTTCATGGGTCAGCGGGATAGGCTTGGTGGCGATATCATCGGCCAGGTAATTCCCGATCGTATAAGGAATCACAAAATAGCCGTCGGCCAGCCCCTGCATAAGGGCAGAGGCACCAAGCCTGTTCGCACCGTGATCGCTGAAATTGGCTTCGCCGAGGGCATAAAGACCCCTGATGTTTGTCATCAGTTCATAATCCACCCAGAGACCGCCCATCGTGTAGTGTACGGCGGGGTAAATCCGCATCGGGACTTCGTAGGGGTTTTCTCCGGTGATCTTTTCGTACATGTCGAAAAGGTTGCCATATTCTTCCTTCACCACTTCCTTGCCCAGCCGGATCAGGGTTTCCGTATCCGGGTTTTCAATTCCCTGTTTGTTGGCTTCCGCCTTTCCGTATTTGTTGATGAGGTTGTATTTGAAATCGAGGTAGACCGCCTGCTTGGTGGTGCCCACGCCGTATCCCGCATCACATCTTTCCTTGGCCGCCCGGGAGGCCACATCACGCGGCACCAGGTTACCAAATGCAGGGTACCTTCTTTCAAGATAATAATCCCGGTCTTCTTCGGGGATATCATTCGGCTTACGGGTTTCATCTTTTTTCTTCGGGACCCAGATCCGGCCGTCATTCCGCAAGGATTCAGACATGAGCGTGAGTTTGCTCTGGTGATCTCCGCTCACCGGGATACAGGTAGGATGGATCTGTGTAAAACATGGGTTTCCGAAAAAAGCTCCTTTTTTATGTGCTTTCCAGATAGCGGTAACATTACTTCCCATGGCATTTGTGGAGAGATAAAAAACGTTTCCGTAGCCACCGGAGCATAAAAGGACGGCATGCCCGAAATGTCTTTCCAGTTCCCCCGTGACCAGGTTCCGGCAGATGATTCCCCGGGCTTTCCCGTCGATGATCACCACTTCCAGCATTTCATGACGGGCATACATATGCACATTGCCAAGTGCCACCTGTCTTTCCATGGCCTGGTATGCGCCGATAAGCAACTGCTGGCCGGTTTGCCCGGCCGCGTAAAAGGTTCGCTGTACCTGTGTTCCCCCAAAGGAACGGTTATTGAGCAAACCTCCGTATTCCCGGGCAAAGGGAACTCCCTGCGCAACACACTGATCGATGATATTCACACTTACTTCCGCCAGCCGGTGTACATTGGCTTCCCGCGCCCTGTAATCACCGCCTTTCACTGTATCGTAAAACAGGCGAAATACGGAGTCGCCGTCATTCTGGTAATTCTTGGCGGCATTGATCCCTCCCTGTGCCGCAATACTGTGTGCCCGGCGTGGTGAATCCTGGAAACAGAATGCCTTAACCTTATATCCCAACTCACCAAGGGATGCGGCTGCCGAAGCGCCCGCAAGACCGGTACCCACCACAATCACTTCCAGTTTTCGTTTGTTGGCGGGGTTCACAAGTTTCACATGGCCTTTGTAATCGGTCCATTTGTCTTCTAATCGTCCGGCGGGAATTTTTGAATCCAGCATAAGTTCTTATTTATGATCCGGCCCGGTTCATTCATTACCGGGCTTGAATATTTTGGTTTGCGGTTTACTGCAGCCAGCCCAGGTAAAAACTCAAAGGCATGAGGGCAAATGCCAGGGGAACGAGAATGGAAAAACAGATCCCGATCCCGTTTAGTAATGAGAGGTACCTGGAGTGTGTGACCCCGAGTGTCCGGAACGCACTTTGGAAACCATGCAACAGGTGCCAGGCCAGAGAAATGCAGCCAAACAGGTAAACGGCCACCACCCATTCCTCCTGAAATACCAATTTCATCCTTTCATAGAGATTAATTTCCTCCCCGAGCAACCAGCCCTGGTTGGAACGGTTGGGGATCCAGAAATGAACCATGTGAATGACGAGAAAGATCAGCACCAGGGTGCCCAGGAGACCCATGCTCCGGCTGTACCATTTGCTCCCTTTGTTACCCATCGTTACGGCATATCCCTTTTTCCGCTTGCTGCGATTCTGAAGTTCCAGCAGGATCCCCTGGATAATATGCAGCAGGAAGCCGGCCATCAGGCCGATCTCCAGGATACGAGGAACGATCGTGGAGCCCATAAAATGGGCGCCCTTG
Source organism: Chitinophagaceae bacterium (assembly GCA_049421765.1). Classification (GTDB taxonomy): domain Bacteria; phylum Bacteroidota; class Bacteroidia; order Chitinophagales; family Chitinophagaceae; genus JJ008. The sequence goes on along the minus strand of JBMSNP010000006.1, from coordinate 49,953 downwards.
TTGAACATTTCGCCGCCGTCATTGGCCCAGATACAGGCATTGAGGCTTACATGCACCACCAAAAAAAGAATAAGAAAAATACCCGTCAGCGCCATCACCCACTTTTTACCGACCGAAGAAGTGAACATTTCAGACCATTTCATAAATACAGTTGTATGAGAAGTAATCGGGTTTCGGCAAAAATACTACCCGGGCGCCAAAATCAGTCAAAAGTTTTGACTGATATATATCACATCGGCAGGGAAAACCGGGTTCAGTCATGCAGTCTTGCCGTCAGTTCATTGTCTATTTTCTTAAACAAATGAAAGGGCTTATATGTTCTCCAATGTTCGAGTTCCATCAGTTCCACGAACTGGTTCAGACGTGCGCGTTTAAAATCATACTGTGTTTGCTCCGGCATATTTAAACAAACCACCCATCCGTTCTCATCCGTCACCTCCTCAAAGAGCTCCTCATAATACTCCCTGCCGTCGCTGTGGAAATTGAGGACATTCTCCCCGATCAGGATAAATTTCCAGATCCCCTCATCCATGAATTTTTCAAGGACCTCCCTTTTTAGTTCCATGATATCATTCTCGATCGCGTCGTTCCATTCCCCGATCAGTTCAATGACCGCGTATTTCTCATCGTAATCGGCCAGCAGCACTTTCAGGTACAGGGTGCGGCTGCCAAAATCATCCCATTGGGGGTGTATGTAATAATTGTAAACCGTCAGGGAAAATTCAAACTCCGAATAGGTCCGCCCGTAAAAGGGAGACCGGTTGTCTTCCTCGCTTATGTAGATGTGACGCCAGTTATAATACGGTTCGATGTCCTGCATATGCAGCTTCAAAATTAAGAATAAAAAAAGCCGTTACAGAAAAGGGCTGTGCAGGGAGGTTTCAGGTGCCGGGGTGCCCGGATCTGGTCACCGAATCAGCGGCTTTTTTTACGCTGCCATAAGCCAGGAGCAAATCCCTGGCCTTGTTATAATCAGTTTCGCTGATCCGCTCCATCAGCATCCGGGTTCCGCGGTCAACCAATTTGTCATTGGTCAGCTGCATATTCACCATTTTATTGTCCTCCACCCTTCCAAGCTGGATCATGATGGTGGTGGAGATCATATTCAGTACAAGTTTCTGGGCGGTGCCGCTTTTCATCCGGGTGCTCCCGGTTACGAACTCGGGTCCCACCACCACTTCGATCGGGTAATCAGCCGCAGCACTCACCGGGGAGCCTGGATTGCAGGAAATGCTTCCCGTAACAATCCCTCTTTTCCGGCATTCTTCCAAACCCCCGATCACATACGGTGTGGTTCCGCTGGCAGCGATCCCGATCACGACATCCTGGGGGCCTACCTTGTGCTCAAGCAGGTCTTTCCATCCCTGGGTCTTATCATCCTCAGCAAATTCAACTGCCGTAGTGATGGCTTTTTCGCCTCCGGCGATGATCCCGATTACAAGTCCGTAAGGGACCCCGTAAGTTGGAGGGCATTCGCTGGCATCCACAATCCCGAGTCGGCCGCTGGTACCGGCCCCGATATAAAATAGCCGGCCGCCCATCAGCATTTTGTCCGAAGCGATCTCCACGAGTTTCTCGATCTGGGGAATGGAACGTTCAACCGCCGCGGGAACTACCTGGTCCTCCGCATTGATGTTTTTCAGTATCTCTCCCACTGACATCTTTTCCAGGTGCCGGTAATGACTGGGCTGTTCCGATATTTTTTCAAATGCCATGCGGCTTGAGGTTTTAACTATGATACGCGATCAGTCCTTCCATGGGGCTTCGGGTTACTGGGCCCAGTTCAAATTCGTAGCTGGCGCAAAGTTGCTGCAACACATCCTTAAAACCAAAAGCCACGCCCCCGGTGAATCCTACCGGCATGGTCCAGATTTCGCGGTATTTGCAAAGATGGTTGAAGAAAAAATCATTCAGCCCGTCCTCAATGATATTCTCGATCATGTAATGTCCCCTGTTTTCAGCCAGGAACCTGGTAAATCCCGCCAGGTAACGGTTTGGCAGGGGTTTCTTGTAAACGTTTTCGAGGATTTCCGTGGCCGTGGTGGTATAGGTCAGGTCGAATCTTCCCCGGAGTTCATCGTCAAAAGTGCCATAGAGATAATACTGGATCACTTTTTTACCCAGGTAAGCACCGCTGCCTTCATCTCCGAGCACATAACCCAACCCCGGGCTGTTCCGGACAATGCGTTTACCGTCGTAATAGCAGGAATTGGACCCCGTGCCCAGGATACATGCGATACCCTTGTTCCGGCCACAGAGCGACCGGGCCGCACCCATCAGGTCGTGTGTTACTTCGGCCCGGGAATCTGGAAAAACTTTTAGCAGGGCTTTTTTAACGGATTTCACATTTAACGGGTTGGCACAACCGGTTCCGTAATAATATATCTCTGCCACAGGCACCTGCCTGAGCTTTGGTTTCAATTCCTTTGATAAAAGGTCTGCTATCTGCTCCGTGTTCAGAAAGTAAGGACTGATCCCCTGCGTAATGATGGTTTTGCGTTTGCCTTTCCCCAGCAAACACCATTCGGTTTTGGTGGCCCCGCTGTCGGCTATTAATCTGATCGATGGCATGATGATGGTTCCGGATCATATTGCCGATTTTGATACGGACCTTTTGAGAACCCTGGTTCTAAAAAGGAATCAGTGAACCCGATAAACGGAAATCTGAAACCGGCAATAATTCTATTAATTTGCATCAAATTACGTAATAAAACATGACGGGGAATAAAAAATTGCAGGTATGGCTACCCCTGCTTTTTTCGATCGTAATGATACTGGGTATGCTCCTGGGCTACCGGTTGAACGGCAAGGGCGGCAAGGAAGGTTTTTTTTCCTCCAACAGACGCAGTTCATTGCAGGAGGCCCTGGACCTGATCCGGTTCCGGTATGTGGACTCGGTGCATATCGACTCCCTGGAGGGAAAAGCCATCCAGGAAATGATGTCCGAACTTGATCCCCATTCGGTATACCTGCCCCCTGTGGAGTTAAAAGAGGCCAACGAGGACCTTGCAGGCAATTTTCAGGGGATCGGGGTGGAATTTAACCTGTTCCGGGATACCGTGAATGTGGTATACGTGATCCCGGGCGGTCCCAGTGAAAAAGCGGGTCTTAGTGTGGGCGACCGGATCACAAAAGTGAATGAGACGGCCCTTACCGGAAAGGGATTTAATACCACGGAAATCAAAAAATTTATACGGGGGCCCAAAGGCTCCCAGGCCGTTCTGCAGGTTTTGCGTGATGGAAAACCCCTGACCATCACCGTTACCCGGGGGACCATCCCGGTTTCTGCCGTGGATGCCAATTACCTGATCGCTCCGAAAACGGGTTATATCAGGCTGAACCGGTTTACCGAGAACAGCTATGAAGAATTCATGGCCGCGCTGGAGGCCCAGACAAAAGAAGGAATTGACAAACTGATCCTGGACCTCCGCGGAAACGGGGGCGGATTTATGAATGAAGCGGTGGACATGGCCGATGAATTCCTCGACGGGGAAAAACTGGTTGTTTACATGCAGGGAGTGAACACCAAAAAAAGGGATTACCGCTGTAAAAGACCCGGTCTTTTTGAGAATGGGAAACTGGTGCTTTTGGTTGATGAACTGTCGGCCAGCGCCAGCGAAGTCCTTGCGGGTGCCCTGCAGGACTGGTGCCGGGCACGAATTGTGGGACGGCGGACTTTCGGGAAAGGGCTGGTCCAGGAACAATACACACTCAGCGACGGGGCTGCCATCCGGCTGACCATCGCACGGTATTATACCCCGCTGGGGCGGAGCATCCAGCGCTCCTATGCCAAGGGGAAAAAAGTTTATATGGATGAAATGTGGGAACGTTACAGCAGCGGGGAAATGTATTCCAGGGATTCTGTGAGAAATCATAATAACGGAAAGATGTTCTTCAACAACTGCAAGGACACGCTTTACGACGGTGACGGGATCACCCCGGATATTTTTGTACCCCTGGACACTTCTTTGCGTTACGACAATATCAACAAATGGCTGGAAGGCACCCGGCTGAACAGCTATGTTTACAATTATTATCTCCGGCACCGGAACGAAATGGCCGGTTATCGTTCGGTGTCAGAGTTTACCAGCCGGTTTCCCGGGACATCGCTTTGGGAAGGACTGGAGAAGGAGTCCGCCGGGGATTCACTCCGTACCACAGGCCTGAGTCAGGCAGAAAAGGAAAACCTCCGGCTCCGGATGATCGCGCTTCTGGCCCGGTTCAAATGGCGGAATTCGGGATATTTCGAAGTCATGAACTCAAAGGATCCCGCGATACGGAAAGCGATAGAAACGCTTTCCCGCTAGGGCAAAAAAAAGCAATGATGTACTATCGTACACCATTGCCGGTTATCAGGATTAAGCTAAGGTTTCGTCAGGAGATATCTTTCCCGTTCTCGTCCCACCATTTCTTTTCTATGCGGTAGGATCCAAACAATCCCAAACCCCCGCCAATGGCAATAAGAGAGAAATAGATGGGTACGTTACGTCCGTCATGATCCTGGAATCCGTTGCTGCTTGCCAGGACAAAATTGTCCAGGATATAGGCCAGGAAGAGCCCCATGCCAGCCCCGATGAGCAACAAGGCCCATTTCAGGTTTTTGTAAGGAGCCGGCCGGTTGGCAAATTCCTTTGGGTTCATTCCTTTTTCGATCATAGCCAGGTTTTGCCGGGTTTTCAGGTAATATATGCCGAATACCATGGCAAAGCCGCCTGCAAACATGGTGATGGGTACTAAAACTTCTGCGCCGTCCATAAAAATTGTTTTATTGAATTTACAAATTGGGTTCGTTACATTCTCTGACGCTGCCCGGAAGGAACCGGTTACATCCGGTAACGAACTTTTTCAAATCGGTTTACAGGGATTATGACTACGGCCCGAAAGAACAGGTTACAACAGGCCTGAAAATTGTTTTGGAAAGGCCGATTCGGTACAAATAAACGTAAATTGTATTGTAACCTGACTGGCTGAACCGTTGTCTTATTTAAAGATGTCTACCGGACTGAATGATAATGAGATCATTAGCAAGGTACTGCAGGGTGACCAGCAGGCCTTTGCGGGACTTGTGGACCGTTACCAGAACTATGTTTTTACTTTATCCCTGCGGATGCTCAGAAACAGGGAAGATGCGGAGGAAGTGGCCCAGGATGTGTTCGTAAAAGCGTTCAGGTACCTGGCTGATTTCCGGGGAGCATCCAAGTTCAGTACCTGGCTGTATACGATCGTAAACAATACCTGTATCAGTTTCCTCCGAAAAAAGAAACTGAATATACAGTCACTGGATGATGAGGCCGTGTTTGCCAGGGCAGATAACCTGGACTCTGGAGCCCGGGCAGATGGAATAGAACACAAATCCCGCCAGGCCATGGTAAACCAGGCTATTTCCATGCTGAGCCCCGACGATGCCCAGGTCATCACATTGTTCTATAAGGCCGAACAATCGCTCGAAGAAACGGCCGGGGTGCTGGGCATTGAAGTAAATGCGGCCAAGGTAAGGCTGCACCGGGCCCGGCAGCGGTTGAAGGAAAAGATGGAAACACATTTTTCGTCAGAAATAAAAGAATTAAATTAAACGTATGCTTTCAGATAAAAATCAGCATCTCCCGCCGGGAGAACAACAGATGGAGGACCGTTTATGGGAATACCTGGACGGATATGCCTCGCCCGCTGAGCGGAGCGTGATCGAAAAGCTGTTGTCCGAAAACGAAGCCTGGAAGAAAAAGCACCAGGCTCTGGTTGAGGTCCGCGAAATGCTCCGGTCCTCCGAACTGGATCAACCCTCCCTGCGTTTTACCCGCAATGTGATGGAAGAAATTTCCAGGCTTTACGTGGCTCCGGCCGCCAAAAGCTATATCAACAAAAAGATCGTCTGGGGAATCGGGTTCTTTTTCATCGCGCTGCTTGTCGGCATCTTTGTCTACGCCATCGGGCAGATGAGTTTCAGCGGCGGTGAGGAATCGTCCATCAGCCGGAATCTCAGCAAAGTGGATTACAGCCGGATCTTCAGCAATACCTGGGTCAATGCGCTGATGATGGTGAACGTGGTGATCGGGCTCTTTTTGCTTGACAATTATTTCACTATAAAAAAGAAAAAATTCAGGAAAGCCGGTATGTAAGGTATTCACAGATACCCGATAATGGCAAACCTAAAAAGCCTGATGATTGAAAGATCATCAGTCCGGTAAAACCTCCCTGTTCGCGGGGAGGTTTTTTTATGCGCCCCCGGTCAAAAAACGTAAATTTGCCGGACAAATACAGCTATGGATATCCGGCAAAACATACTTGAAACAATCGGGAATACCCCGCTTATTAAATTAAACAAGATAGCTCGCGATGTGCCGGGTACCATACTGGCCAAAGTGGATTATTTCAACCCCGGCAATTCCATCAAGGACCGGATGGCTCTCAAAATGGTGGAAGTGGCCGAAAAGGAAGGCAAACTGAAACCCGGCGGGACCATCATCGAAGGAACCAGCGGAAATACCGGGATGGGGCTGGCCCTAGCCGCCGTGGTAAAAGGTTATAAATGCATTTTTGTAACCACCGACAAACAATCCAAGGAAAAAGCGGATATCCTGAAAGCCGTGGGTGCGGAAGTGATCGTCTGTCCCACCAACGTGGCCCCGGAAGACCCGAAGAGTTATTACAGCGTGGCTGCCCGGCTTGCCAGGGAGATACCCAACTCGTACCATATGAACCAGTACGATAACCTGGCAAACAGGCTGGCACATTACGAAAGTACGGGCCCTGAGATCTGGAACCAGACCGATGGTAAGATTACCCACCTGGTTTGCACCGCCGGGACAGGAGGAACCATTACGGGTACGGCCCAATTTCTCAAGGAAAAAAACCCAGCCATCCAGGTCTGGGCCATAGATGTTTACGGTTCCCTTCTAACTAAATATTTCCGTACCGGGGAAGTGGATATGAAAGAAGTGCATCCATATATCAGTGAAGGATTTGGTGAAGATTTTGTGCCCAAGAATTACGACATGAGTGTGATCGATCACTTCGAACAGGTGACTGACAAAGACGGAGCCATAATGGCCCGTCGACTGGCCAAAGAAGAGGGCCTGTTTTGCGGCTACAGCGCGGGCAGTTGTATCCAGGGTCTCATGCAGTTAAAAAACCGGCTTACAAAAGACGACCTGGTCGTCTGCATTTTTGATGATCATGGAAGGCGGTATGTAGGAAAGATATAAAACGCCCAGTGGATGATCGAACGGGGATTCCTGGATGTCAAGACCTTCCGGGATGTGGTTAGCGCCAGGGGCACCCAGCGGGTAATCATGGTGGAGCCTGAACAGAGCGTGGCTGAAGCAGTGGAACTGATGAAAAAATATGATATCGAACATATCCCCATTATGAACGGGGCTGGACCCGTCGGCGCCATCAGCGAAGGGGGGCTTTTCCAGAAAATATTCGATAACCCCGATATCAAACATGCGCGCGTGGCCGATGTGATGGAACCTGCTTTTCCGGTGGTCTCTTATGATACCCCGGTTGAGAAACTCAGCCACCTCATCAATAAAGAAAACGGGGCAGTGCTTGCAAAAGATGAAGCGGGTAATTTTCACATCGTGACAAAATACGATGTCATTCAGGCATTGGGAAAATAAACCCCCTTGTTGTAACTCATTAAAAACCATTGTTAAAATGACAATGGTTTTTTTATTGTAGTATAATTACGATTCCCGGAGCCCTGCGAAGCCAAAAAGGACAGGGGTATATTTACGAGTGACATTGAGCAGTTTTGCTCTTGCGGGAGCATCTCCCCGGCTATACATTTGTGTCCATATCCATCCAATACCTGTTAAAAAACCAAAACCAAATCCTGGAAAAACCAAAGATCCAAAGTCCGTTCGAAAAACCGTCCAAAGTCCAAAATGTCCTTGAAGACCGTCCCTGAGTCACCGTGTCCAAATCCATGAAAAGAATTAAGTCCGGAACCCTCCTGCTAAACCTCGTTTAGCAGGAGGCGCGGTGAACCTCCCCGATCAACCCTCCCCCCTGTTTCCGTATTTTGCATCCTTAAGTCCCTGAGATTTTTTGATCAGATCCTCGTTACATGCCCGAATTTAAAGACCAGACCGGCCGGATCGTTTTGGTTGACAACCCCCGACGCATCATTTCGCTGGTGCCTTCACAGACCGAATTGCTATTTGCACTCGGACTGGATGAACGGGTGGCCGGGATCACAAAGTTTTGTATTCATCCCGAAGCCTGGTACCGGTCGAAAACAAGGGTTGGCGGCACCAAGCAGTTAAATCTGGATAAGATAAGAGAGATCAACCCCGATCTGATCATTGCCAACCGAGAAGAAAATGACCGGGAGCAGGTGGAAATCCTGGCCCGCGAGTTCCCGGTTTGGGTGAGCGATGTTCACGACCCGGAGGAAGCTTACGACATGATGACATCGATCGGAAAACTTACCGGAACGGAATATGCTGCCCGTGTTCTTATATCCTCGATCCGGGAAGGATTTGAAGGATTACCAGGTACCGATGCAAAAAATCGTCCTTCGGCTGCATACCTTATATGGCAAGAGCCGTTTATGGCCGCAGGTGGTGATACTTTTATCAATTCCATGATGGAGATCGCTGGCTTCCGGAATGTATTTGCCAAATACAACCGATACCCGGAACTGACAACTGATCAGATACTTGAGACCAATTGCGAATGCCTGCTGCTCTCTTCCGAACCATACCCGTTTAAGGAGAAACACCGGGATGCGCTTGCCAAATTATTCCCTGGTATAAGGATCCTGCTGGTTGACGGGGAAATATTCAGCTGGTATGGCAGCCGGATGCTTGATGCCCCTGCATATTTCAGGACAATGAATATCCCTGGGTTATAAGAAGCATTGCAGTCGGCCCTGCCCTGTAAAATGCATAACTTCACCCCTGCCATTCGCGGGGTTCCGGCTCCGCAATAAATAAAGTTTTCATGATTAAACGATGCCCCCCGAGATGGCAAAAGAACTGATCAACGACAAACCCTCCAGGAAAAAACCGATGTACCCGGTTTGCACGTCTCTCCGTCAATACCTGCAAAAAAACGGGCGGGAAGTGCGGTTGCCTGTTACGTACCGGGATCTGCTCCGTTATACATATTCTGTTCCCCTCAAAGACCGCAACGGGAAAGATACGCTCTGGGAAAAGACCCTTTATGATACCCGGGAGTGGGAGTTTATCAGAGATGGCTTGATCAAAATCTACGCCACTTTGAAAACAGAAGGAAACCTCACATTTACCAAACACCTCGATGTAGCCCGGGTCGATTACTGCAGTTTTGGCAACTCCCATCCATTCCGGGTCCGGATTGTGAATAAGTTTAACGACAATTACGATCATTACTATATCAAAGTGGCAGATGCATCAAGGATCTACGGTCTTGAACTCGAGCACATCCTTTCTCCCAACCGGATCACATTTTTTACCTGCGACGATACCCTTGTGGAAGAACATATTCCGGGGATCCCGGGTGATGTCTTTATTAACCAGAAGCTGAACGATCCGGAGACCAACCGGATCCGCCTTGCTAAGGAATTTGTGAAATTCAATGAACGCTCATTTATCCGCCTCCTCGGGGATATGCGCAGTTATAATTTTGTACTGGAGATCACCCCGGATATAGAGGACTACCAATACCGGATCCGCTGTATCGATTTTGACCAGCAATCCTATGAAGGAAGAAGAACCCTGTACCTCCCGCAATTTTTCAAGGAAAACAATCCCCTGGTGGAAATGAGTCTGGCCTGTTTGAACGAGGATACCATTGAGCAATACCGGACTGAAGAACGAACCATGATGGCTTTCCGGCTGGCATCTTCGCGGTACCGCGTCAAGGACCTGCTTGATATCATGGTCGCGGATACCGTATCCACCCCTGAAAAAACCCGGCAGCTTGCCACCGAACTCGCCGAATATCATCAGTTTCCCGCCTTTTCACGTTGTCGTTCGCAGGGGGATATCCTGAAACTGCACCTGAAATTCCTGCTCCGAAAAAACCTCGGTCTGATTCCGAAGATGCAACGCCAGTACAAACACTAGATTACCGGGATGTAACCCGGCCTCACTCCTGCCCATTTCCCTATCTTTGCGTCCTAAAAAAACAATCCAGCATGGCACAAAAAAAGATCAGTGAACTGCTTGGCGATAAAGCCGAATATCTACTTAACCACGAGTCTAAAACAATTTCAAAAGAGTCTTTGCACCTCCCGGGTCCTGATTTCGTGGACCGCGTATGGACTTCCAGCGACCGGAATCCGCAGGTGCTCCGGAACCTTCAGCAGATGTATGGCACCGGCCGTCTGGCCAACACAGGCTACCTGTCCATCCTTCCGGTAGACCAGGGGATCGAACACAGCGGCGGCGCTTCCTTTGCCAAGAATCCGATCTATTTTGACCCCGAGAACATCATCAAACTTGCGATCGAAGGCGGATGTAACGCCGTGGCCACCACCTATGGCGGACTGGGTTTCCTCTCCCGGAAATATGCACATAAGATCCCTTTTATTGTGAAAATAAATCACAACGAATTCCTGACTTACCCTAATAAATTCGACCAGGTCATGTTTGCCTCGATCAAGGCCAGCTGGAACCTGGGCGCGGCGGCTGTTGGTGCCACCATTTACTTTGGCAGCGATGAATCTACCCGCCAGATCCAGGAAGTTTCCAAAGCTTTTGAAATGGCCCATGAACTGGGTATGGCCACCATCCTCTGGTGTTATCTCCGCAACCCTGCTTTCAAGACCAAGGAAAAAGACTACCACGTGTCTGCCGACCTTACGGGACAGGCCAACCACCTCGGGGTAACGATAGAGGCTGATATCATCAAACAAAAACTGCCTGAAAATAACGGCGGCTACCTGGCCCTAAATACCAAAGAGTCGGCCTATGGCAAAAACGATAAACGCATCTATGAGGAACTGACAACAGACCACCCCATTGATCTCTGCCGTTACCAGGTGGCCAATTGTTACATGGGCCGTGCGGGTCTGATCAACAGCGGGGGCGCCTCTTCCGGAGCCAGTGACATGGCCGAAGCCGTGACAACCGCGGTTGTAAACAAACGCGCCGGTGGCATGGGTCTGATCTCAGGCCGGAAAGCCTTCCAGCGTCCTATGAAGGAAGGTGTGGGCATACTTGAAGCGATCCAGGACGTGTATCTTGACAAGGATATCACCATCGCTTAATTTATACGCAAAATATTCAAAGGGTCATGCGGTTGTCATGACTCTTTTTTTTTGTATCCTGCAGATACGAATTAACTATTAACCGAAAAATCTTATTTTAATACTCCAAATACCCGGCAATAATCAAAGTATGAAACTGAAATCGGTATTTTTTTATGGCTTCCTGGCCCTGGTACTGACAACCACTGCCTGCATAAAGCAAAGCAATGAAGATCCCGGAAGCGGAGGAGTAATCGGGGGAGGCAACCTGGATTGCAATACCGTTACCAACAAGCGGTTTTCGGCCGATGTCAACCCAATTATACAGACTACCTGTAACAGGGCAGGATGTCATGCAACAGGCAGTACCAATGGACCCGGGGCGCTCACCAATTATACCGAGATATACAATGCCCGGGACCGGATCCGGTATGTGATGTCCATCGGCAGCATGCCCCCGGGGGGCTCTCTTACTTACTCCCAGCGGAGTTATATCATTTGCTGGATCGACAGCGGGGCTCCGAATAACTGACCATATGTCCGACCGCCCCCCTGTTTAGGAAATACTACCGTTTTGACATTTCCGGAATCCGGGAGGCAACCCCAGGGGAATAATTACGTTTGGTTAATTTGAACTTACAAATACAAAAACCAGCAAATATGAAAAATATAACCCGGGTTACGCTCAGCTTAGTCACTTCTTTCCTTTTCCTGGCCGGTTGCAGCAAGGAAAACGGCGGTGGCGGAGGCGGAGGCACTACAAACGTCGATTGCAGTACGGTCACCAACAAGGCTTTTGCAGCGGATGTGAACCCGATCATCCAGACTGTCTGCGCAGTGGCAGGTTGCCATGCCAGCGGAAGCGGAAACGGCCCCGGGGCACTAACAAACTATACCCAGATTTTCAATGCCCGGGCCCGGATCCGTTCAGCAGTGTCTTCAGGTTCCATGCCACAGGGCAGTGCTCTTTCATCGACGCAAAAGAACTCGATCATTTGCTGGATCGACAGCGGAGCCCCGAATAATTGATTTGGTTTTCCGTTTAAATATACAGAGCACAGATTATTGCCATTCTACATCTATTTTTGACCAAAATTGCCTTGTATGAGAAATGGCATTTTCGGTCTGCTGCTGCAAATTCTCAGTCTTCCCCTTTTTGCTCAAACTACCGGCATCCTGACCGTTGACAAGATCATGCGCGATCCGAAATGGATCGGCAGTTCCCCTTCAGGGATTACCTGGAATCCGGATGGCAGCAAGCTGTTTTTTAACTGGAATCCGGAAAATGCCGCGGATGATTCCTTGTATTTTATTACGCCGGTTTCACATACCCCGGTGAAGGCAAACGAAGCTGAGAAAGCGGAGTTGAATAACCGGGGCAGGTATCAATATAACAGGACCCGGTCGGCCTTTGTATACAATAAGAGAGGGGATATTTATTATACAGACCTTCGTACTGGGAAAACCCTGCGCATTACACAGACAAATGATTTTGAAAACAACCCTCAGTTTTCTTTCCGGGATACCCGGATTGTTTTTCAGCGCGATCAGAATCTTTATGCCTGGGATATAACAGACGGAACAACGATGCAACTGACTAATATGCGGTCAGCGGAATCGGGTTCTTTAGGGAGCCCCAGGTCTCCCCGGTCCGGAGAAGGCAGGAACCCCCAGGAAGACTGGCTCCGGAAAGACCAGCTCCAGTATTTTGAGATCCTGCGTTCCCGCAAAGAGAAAAAAGAGGCCACCGATGCCTATAACCGGAGCCGGCCCCGGGAGAAAGAACTCAGGACCATTAACCTGGAGGATCGTTCACTACAAGGACTTTCCGTCAGTCCCGACGGGCGGTTCATCAGCTACCGGCTTTATAAGTCTCCTCCCGCAAGCGCTGCAAGAACCACCATTGTTCCCAGCTTTGTAACCGAAACCGGTTTTACTACAGATATCCCTTCCCGGACGAAAGTGGGTGCCCAGCAGGGTCAGTACGAATCGTTTATCTATGACCGTGAGCGGGATACCATTTTTTCACTTAAGACAGATGCCATCCCGGGGATCGGCGATCCACCGGATTACCTGAAAGATTACCCGGTCCTGGCTGATGAGAAAAAGAAAAAAACGACAACCCGTATGGTACAGGTTCGGGGTATCAGCTGGTCTCCCGAAGGAACTTATGCAGTAGCAGATATCCATTCAATCGATAACAAAGACCGTTGGCTGATGTTACTCGATACTGCAACAGGCAGCTGGCGATCACTGGACCGGCAACGGGATGATGCCTGGATCGGCGGTCCGGGTACGGGTGGATTTGGAAGTAATAATACGGGATGGATTGACGAATATACATTTTGGTTTTGTTCCGAAACCACAGGCTATTCCCACCTGTATACCCTGGATGTTCGCAGCGGACAGAAAAAGGCGCTGACAGCGGGCAACTACGAAGTGCAACAGGTCTTTCTTTCACTGGATCATAAATATTTCTACCTTACCACGAATGAAGTACACCCCGGTGAAAAACATTTTTACCGGTTATCTGTCGCAACCGGGGAAAAGGAACAACTCACAACCATGACCGGCGCCAACCAGGTCAGTCTTTCCCCGGATGAAAAATGGATGGCCATTCTTTACTCCTATTCCAACAAACCCTGGGAACTCTACCTGCAGGAAAACCTACCGCCTGGGAAGCGGAAAAAAGTAGCTCAGGCCGTCCGGATCACCGATAAATCACAAAGTGATGAATTCAAAGCTTACCCCTGGCGGGATCCGGAACTGATACATATTCAGGCCCGGGACGGGGCAACCATTTATGCCCGGCTTTATAAACCGACAAACCCGCATCCCGAAAAGCCCGCTGTCTTTTTTATACATGGTGCCGGTTATGTGCAGAACGCTCATAAATGGTGGAGCAGTTATTTTCATGAATATATGTTTAACAATCTGCTGGCCGACAATGGATATTATGTGATGGATATTGACTACCGCGGAAGCGCCGGGTATGGACGTGACTGGCGAACCGGAATCTACCGGCACATGGGTGGGAAGGATCTGAGCGATCATGTGGATGCAGTGAAATTCCTGGTCAGCAAGTACGGGGTAAATCCCGATCATATTGGGCTATATGGAGGTTCTTACGGCGGCTTTCTAACTCTGATGGGTCTGTTTACCGAACCGGATGTTTTTGCTGCAGGAGCCGCACTTCGGCCGGTGACCGACTGGGCCAATTACAACCACGGATATACTTCAAATATCCTGAACGAACCATTCCTGGACAGCATCGCTTACCGGAGAAGTTCCCCGCTTTATTTTGCGGAAGGACTGAAAGGACATCTCCTGATCTGTCATGGCATGATGGATTTGAATGTGCATTACCAGGACGCGGTGAAACTGACACAGCGTTTGATCGAACTCGGGAAAGAAAACTGGGAACTGGCGAGTTATCCACTCGAAGAGCATGGGTTTACGGAACCCAGCAGCTGGAGGGATGAGTATAGGAGAATCTATAAATTGTTTGAGACGGTCTTGAAACGGAGTCGGTAAAACAGAGAGACCGGGTGGACGCTGGAGTTTGATGGTTCATTTGATTCAAAAAGCAGCCCTCCGGGCGAGTGGAAACAGGTTCTGCCTGCTGATTTCCCAAACTCTATATATTTGTAGTTCAACAATTGGTTATGGCCAAACAATTTGAAGATTTTGACGCCAACCTGGCCGGGGAAGAAGGCAAGTCCGAAGAAACAAAGTCGAGCTGGTTCAAGCGTATCAAAAAAGGGATCAGCACCAAGACCTCGGAAAAAAAAGAAACCCCGGAAGGATTGTGGGTCAAATGTCCCGACTGCAATTTTATCTGTACCATCACCGAACTCAGGGAAAATCTTTTTGTTTGCCCCAAATGCAGCTTTCACCACCGCATCGGAAGCCTTGACTACTACGAAATTCTTTTTGACAATAACGAGTATACGGAACTTTTCCAGAATATCCGAAGCAAGGACTATCTCGAATTTACCGACCTGAAACCCTATAAGAAAAGGCTGGAAGAGATCTGGAGTAAGACCGACCTGAAGGATTCCATGCGTGTGGCTGTCGGCCAGGTGGGAGGCCGCCCGATCGTGATCTCCTGTATGGATTTCGAATTCATCGGCGGATCGTTGGGCAGTGTAATGGGTGAAAAATTTTCCCGCGCAGTGGATTATTGCCTGGAACACCGGGTGCCCTATATGGTGATCAGCAAGAGCGGCGGGGCGCGGATGATGGAAAGCGCATTCTCGCTGATGCAGCTGGCCAAGACCAGCGGCAAATTATCCCAGTTAAGCGATGCCAAACTCCCGTATATATCTCTTCTTACAGACCCGACTTTTGGCGGCATTTCGGCCTCATTTGGCATGCTGGGAGACCTCAATATCGCGGAACCCGGAGCCCTGATCGGGTTTGCCGGACCCCGGGTGATCAAGGAAACCATTAAGAAAGACCTGCCGGAGGGATTCCAGCGCAGTGAATTCATCCTGGAACACGGATTCCTTGACTTTATTGTACCCCGGAAAGAGCTGAAGGACAAGATCAGCACGCTGCTGTCTTTGTTCGCAGGCTGACCGGCTGGCCCGTTTCATCCTTAAAGAGGTACTTTTGCCTCTTATTTTATTTCATCCATGCTCGAATTAAAGAACAGGCAGGCCTTTCACGAATATTTCATCGACACCCGGTATGAAGCGGGCCTGGTACTGCTGGGTACCGAGGTCAAATCCCTGCGCGACGGGAAAGCCAGTTTTAACGACAGCTACTGTATCATACACAAAGGGGAAGTATGGCTCAAATCCCTACACATTGCGGAATACTCCCACGGCACGGTGAATAACCATGATCCACTTCGCGACCGAAAACTGCTTCTCCAAAAAAGAGAGATCCGGAAGATCGAAGCGAAGCTGAAGGAGAAAGGATACACGCTGGTGCCCCTGCGGATATTTTTCAGCGAGAAAAACCGCGCCAAGATCGAGATCGGGCTGGGCCGGGGCAAGAAGATGTTTGACAAAAGGGAAACGATCAAACAGCGGGATGTGGAACGGGAAATGAAACGCTACCTTAAATAATTCGCCTGGTTTTCCGCAGGTATGATTTTTGACACTTTAACGCGTACATGAAAAAAGGGTTGCTGATACTGTTCATGCTGGTTTCACTTGCCGGCCGCTCCCAGTCTGTTTTTGGTTACTGGTATGGAAATGCAAATGTAAAAACCAACAGTTCGGCCAACAATTATCTCGTGGAGCTTATTCTCCAGCCGGAGCGGGGTTATGTTTCGGGTGTGCTTAATTATTATTTCCGCGACACCTACCGGAGCCTGAAAGTTAAAGGCAATTACAACCCTTCTACCCGGCTGCTCAGCCTGTACGATGTGCCGCTGGTCTATCATGCATCGATCTCGGGATTTGAAGTGGATTGCATGACGACCATGCAGGCCACCCTCCGTGTTTCGCAGGTCGGCTCCTTCCTTTCGGGCGCTTTCCGGGCCCTCCCCGATTACCGATATACCTGCCCCGAAGTGCGGTTCAATCTCAACCTGAATTCGGATATCAGTAAAAAAGATTCCGTCCTGAAAGCCATCAGCGAATACAAGGAAACATACCAGGTCTGGAAACCCACGGCCACGGATACTGCCGTAGCGGCAAGTGTCATCCCCCGCAAAGTCATCAATTATGTAACGGAAAAAGAATTTACAGAGCGGGAAAATATCGTTGTCCGGGAGATTGAGGTTGACTCTGATACCATCCAGGTGTCGTTATATGATAACGGGGAAGTGGACGGAGACATCATCTCCCTGTTCTTCAACCGGGTACTGATCCTTTCGAACCAGAAACTGACTCATAAATCGATTCAGATCAGCCTCCCGCTGGATAAGGAAGCCGAATACAATGACATTTCAATGTTCGCCGAAAACCTCGGGCTGATCCCGCCAAACACAGCCCTGATGCAGATCCGGGATGGGAAAGACAAACACGAACTTCGGATGTCGAGCAATCTCGAAAAAACAGCCACCATCCGGATCAGACGAAAAAGATAACGGCTCTATTTTCGAACGCTAAATAAACTGAAAAGGAAAAGCATCAGGAATACACCGAACGCACCAGTGAAATTGGCATTTACAAGCGGGCCGATACCGATACTGATTTTGAGTTCCCGAAACAGCCAGCTGCCGACAAAACTGCCTAAAATGCCTGTAATGATATTCCCCGGAAGTGCCGTGACCCGTCCTTTTAAAAAAAGCAAACTTGCCAAGCAGCCGCCGCACCGAAAAGAACGGTCACGAGGATTGATTAATGTGTCCTGATTGTTGGTTTAGGAGTGTGGCGCCTTTATGAAAAAAGTTCGGCCTGGTTACTGTCGCGAGAAACCACCCACTCCATCTCCGTGGACTTACTGTAATCGGCAAGTTTAGTACCAACCGTTTTATAATTCGTCAATTCGGCGATCTTCGCGATTTTCAGTTTCCCTTTCCGTACCTGTGCACCCCTGCCCTGTTGCATGGCAAGCACCGGTTCTTCCTGGGTAGTTACAGTTTCCACATAATTCCCTTCCCCTTCCTTGATGAACATGAATTTATTCTTTAAAGTAGTGGTCTCGATCCGGAACCTTTTCACCATAAACTGTTTCGACTTCAAATCGGCATATACGGCCGTAATGATCCTGTCTGGATTGAATTTTTCGATAAAGATCACTTTTTCCGAATCCAGCTTTTGTGTAAGCTCCTGGTCCGTGACCTCATAATTTCCGTCGCTGTACAGGACGAGGATCCTGTCATCCGCGTCAAAAGTTCCGATAAACTGTCCCTTTTCATCGGTATTGAGGCGGCCAAACTGGTCGTCGTACCATAATTTTTTTCCCGCCAGTGTGGACACCCCGGCCTCTTTCAGCTTCACAGACTTAACGGGGTACTTGGTGACGGTATTCCCCATGCTGGAACGGCCTTTGATCTCCAATTCCGCAAAATTGAATTCGAGTTCTTTTTTGTGTGCGGAACAACCGGGGGTGAGCGTGATCTTCACCAGTTCGGCCTCCCCGTTGGGATTTACACTCAGGTAATGCACTTTGCTTTTATCATGGCCTTTGGTAAGATCATATTCCTTGTCGCGGGTAACGCCGGTCACGTTGAATCGTTTGGCAAAGCTCTTCTGGCTTTCCCCATCCATGTAGATCATGTTGTAGGTGGTACGCTCATCATTTTTCTGGAAAACAGCTGCATGCAGGATGTCTTTCCCGATAAACGTTTTGTCGGCCACTTTCACCACTTTCATGATCCCCCGCTTGGCAAATACGATGATATCATCGAAGTCTGAGCAGTCAAAAAGGAACTCATCCTTTTTGAGACCGGTGCCGATAAATCCTTCTTCCCGATTCACATAGAGTTTTGTATTGGCAATGGCCACGCTTTTGGCTTCGATGACCTCGAATTGCCGGATCTCGGTTTTCCGCTCCCTTCCTTTTCCGTATTTTTTCAGCAGGTTCTCGAAATAGGCCACTGTGAAATCCACGAGGTGGGCCAGGTCATGTTTCACCTGCTTGATCTCGGCCTCCAATCCCCGGATCTGCTCATTCAGTTCATCGATATCGAGCTTATATATCCGTCGGACGGGTTTTTCAGTCAGCTTGATGATATCCTCCCGGGTGATGTCGCGGCGCAATTGTTTCCTGAACGGGGTAAACGCCTTGCCGATCGCTTCCAGCACCTTGTCCCAGGTCTCATGCTTTTTTTCCAGTTCCTTATAGATCTTCTCTTCGAAAAAGATCTTTTCGAGTGAAGTGTAATGCCATTTTTCCTGCAACTCGGCAAGACGGATCCTGAGTTCCTTTTCAAGCAGACCCTGGGTCCGGTCGACCGACAACTTGAGCAGATCGGCCACGCCCAGGAACTGGGGTTTTTGCTCCACGATCACGCAGGCGTTGGGCGATATGGAGGTCTCGCAATCGGTGAATTTGTACAGGGCATCGATCGTGATATCAGGTGATATGCCGGGGGCAAGATCGACCTGTATCTCAACTTCGGCAGCCGTGTTATCCGTAACTTTTTTGATTTTGATCTTGCCCTGGTCATTGGCCTTAACGATGGACTCCATCAACTGGGTGGTCGTGACCCCGTAAGGCACGCTGCGGATCACCAGGGTCTTCTTATCCAGTTCTTCTATATGCGCGCGAACTTTCACTTTCCCGCCCCGTTTGCCCTGGTTGTAATCAGCCACGTCGATCATCCCGCCTGTCAGGAAATCAGGGAAGAGCTCAAATCGTTTTCCACGCAGGTATTTAACAGCAGCCTCTATCAGTTCGCAGAAATTATGCGGGAGGATCTTTGTGGATAATCCCACGGCGATCCCGTCGGCCCCCTGGGCCAGCAATAAAGGAAACTTCATGGGCAGGGTTACCGGCTCATTCTTGCGGCCGTCGTAGCTTAGCTGCCAATCTGTTGTTTTGGGATTGAACGCCACTTCCAGGGCGAACTTGCTGAGCCGCGCCTCAATATATCGAGCCGCGGCCGCCTCATCCCCAGTCCGGACATCCCCCCAGTTACCCTGGGTGTCGATCAAGAGGTCCTTTTGTCCCATATTCACCAGTGCATCCCCGATCGATGCATCGCCATGCGGATGGTATTGCATGGCCTGCCCGATGATATTGGCCACTTTGTTGAAGCGGCCGTCATCCATTTCCTTCATGGCATGGAGGATCCTCCGCTGTACGGGCTTCAACCCGTCTTCCACGGCAGGAACGGCCCGCTCGAGGATCACATAAGAAGCATAATCGAGGAACCAGGTCCGGTATTGTCCGTGTAACCCGCTTACATTATTCTGTATTTCCGTATTCTTGTTTTTCGCCGCGCTCATGTTTTACTTCTTTCCGATAATCCCTAAATGTGTGTATTTAAATCCTTCTCGGGTCTTTAGCCCGTACCCGAAAATACGGTCGAAGGAAGAGTGCCCGAACAAAACCAGGCCGATCAGCTGTGTCACCGGTTCGGTCATGATCAAACCGGTCATAAAAACAAATACGGCCAGTCCCTTGTGGTGAAAGATGTTATAGGAAACCGCACCGGCCCGGTTTCCCGCCAGGTAACCCAGCATGCTGATATCCGGGCCAAAAAGCAGTAAAAGATACCACCACCAGTTTACCTCCTGTACATACAACCCGTATAGGGTAAGACCCAACAGGGCTACTTCTTCAAGCTTGAGGATGTTTTTCATTTCAGTAACGATCTTCCGCTTTTTCAAATGCAATTTCCCCCTGTTTGCCCTCCGGCTTTTTCAGGTCAAATTCCTTCCAGCCTTTCCCGATATCTCCCATCACCATCACTTTTTCTTCCGCCACCAGCTGCCTGATCCGCCACATGATATAAAGATCCCCTGTTTTGATCTTCATCCGGTGCAGGGTATTGGTCAGTACCCGGGTTGCTTTTTGCCATTCGCCGGTGATGTTTTTCAGGATCTCCCCGTCGAAAAACTGCTCTTCCTTACCAACAATCTTTTTTCCCCCTTCCAGTATCCGTACTGGTGAATTTTCCTCAACCAGCCGCTTCCATTCATCAGGGTCAATTTCAAATTCACTGAGTGTAATAGGCCTTGCCAGTTTCTTGGCTTTTACAAATTCCCGGGGTTGGATCTCATGGAGCCAGGTGGGATAAAACAGTTGCCCTTTTTCGTTGATGAATGGGAGGTTGTTCAGGTATAGCACCATTACCCGGCCCTGGTAGGCCCGTAACTGGGGCATCAGCCAGTAATACCCGGTCACATCATGCTGGTTTTGTCCCATCCAGATCCAAAGCTCTTCGCCCGGGTTTTCATCCATCCTGCTTTTCAGCTGCCTTACCGTTTCCCGGTCATCAAAAGAACCGGCCAGTGATTCTCCGTGAGGTGAACCGGCTGCCAGTTGCCGCCACCATTCCACCCGGGCCTGCCAGCCCTCCTCGGTATCCAGGGCGGCCAGGGGTCCTACTGCAAAATCATCCCTGATCTGCATCACATCCCCCGCCAGCGATTCATCCAGCTCGATCACTTTCCTCATCAGTGATGTTTCGGATTCATTGAAAACAATATGTATCATAGTTTGCGATTGTCAACAGGTTGAATAATATAATACACACAGGTCGTAAAAAAATTCCGGACAAACGGGATGGCCCTTATCCAGGCGAACTGTCTTTTTGGTTTCCAGCCGAATTTCCATTCGTAAATCGGGTTCAGCAGATAATGCCGCTTGTGCATGAACCCGTATCCCTGTTCGCGGCAGATCCGTTCAAAACGCTCGATACTGATCCCGGTATCGCGGATCTCCATCAGGTCCTCCACCGGTTCCCGGTTGCGTTTCAGTATCCACCGGTAAAGCCCCCGTGGGAGCAGGTGAATATAGGGCAACCTGGAAATTCCCGACCGGCATATCTGCTGGTGGCCGCCAAATGGCATATACCATGGCGGAAACCCAAAGAAAACAACACCGCCCGGTTTCAAAAATTGCTTCATCCACCCGATCAGCCTGGCCTGGTCGTGAATATGTTCGATCACATCCTTAAGCAGAATGACATCAAACACGCCGCCCAGGTCTTTTTCCGCGTCCACCTGGTAGATGTCCCGGATGACGAACCGGATCCTGCCCGCCGCCACATCCTCTGCCAGGAAATCTTTGGCATCCTTTACCCTTGGTGCATCCAGTTCCACTCCCACGCCTTCACAACCCCGGTTGACAAACCCCTTTAAGACCCCGCCTTCCCCGCAACCGATCTCCAGGATCCGCATGCCGGGTTTCACTTCAAACTTTTCCTCCATGAACGGGATCACATACTTCTCCGTATTCATCACCTGAATATCAAAATAACGTTTCCGGTCGGCATGGAATTCAAACACAAATGGTCTTTATTGTTTAAATATTAATCAGGATTCCACCGGGGCATCCATTTCCACCACCAGGTTATTGATGATAAACTCCTGCCGGTCCGGGGTATTCTTGCCCATATAATATTCCAGCAACTGCTGAATGTGATCCCCCTGTTCCAGTCGCATCAGCTGTTTGCGCATATCCGGCCCAATGAACTGAGCGAATTCATCCGGGCTGATCTCACCGAGCCCTTTGAACCGGGTCACTTCGGGTTTGCCACCCAGTTTCTTCATGGCCGCCTGCTTTTCAGCTTCGTCGTAACAATAGATCGTTTCCTGTTTGTTCCGCACCCGGAACAAAGGAGTTTCCAGTACATACACTTTCTCATGTTTCACCAGGTCGGGGAAGAACTGTAGGAAAAAAGTCATCAGCAGGAGACGGATATGCATCCCGTCCACATCGGCATCGGTGGCGATCACCACATTGTTGTACCGGAGCCCGTCGAGCCCCTCTTCAATATTCAGCGCATGCTGTAGGAGGTTGAACTCCTCGTTTTCATATACCACCTTCTTGGTGAGCCCGAAACAGTTGAGTGGTTTTCCCCGCAGGCTGAAGACCGCCTGTGTTTCCACATTGCGGGCTTTGGTGATCGATCCGCTGGCACTGTCGCCCTCGGTGATGAAGATCGTGCTTTCATTCTGTCGTGCCACAAACTCCTCACGTCCCTTGGCGGGCGGTTCCTGGTCG
This sequence comes from Chitinophagaceae bacterium, assembly GCA_049421765.1. Classification (GTDB taxonomy): domain Bacteria; phylum Bacteroidota; class Bacteroidia; order Chitinophagales; family Chitinophagaceae; genus JJ008. Next base: position 27,200 of record JBMSNP010000006.1, on the reverse strand, counting down.
AGGTGATAACGGCAATCGCGCAGCTTCCGGTTGTGAAGATTGGCTTTTTTCGCCCGTTCATTTGCAAGTTTGCGCACCCCGGCCATTTCCTTGCGTTCCCGTTCGCTTTGTTCAATCCTTTTTTTCAGGGCATCAGCGGTCGAAGGGTTTTTGTGCAGGAAATTATCCAGCTCCCGGGCCAGGAAATCCCCGATGAACTGGCGCATGCTGGGACCGTTCTGGTCCACATTTACGGAACCCAGTTTGGTCTTGGTCTGCGATTCAAAAACCGGCTCCACCACCCGGACGGAAACAGCCGCCACGATCCCGGTACGTATATCCGATGCGTCGTAATCCTTTTTGAAAAAATCACGGATCGTTTTCACATAGGCTTCGCGGAATGCCTGCTGGTGTGTTCCTCCCTGCGTGGTATGCTGACCGTTCACAAAACTGTAGATATCCTCGCCGTAGTCGTTGGTATGTGAAACAGCGAGTTCGATGTCATCACCAGTGAGGTGAATGATGGGATACCGGATCTCGTCTTCGTTGGTCTTTCGTTGAAGCAGATCCAGTAAACCGTTCTTGCTGACAAAGGATTTACCGTTGAATACGATCCGGAGTCCCGCATTGAGAAAACAGTAATTCCAGATCTGGTTTTCCAGGAATTCCGGGTGAAACCTGAAGTTTTTAAACACCGTATCATCAGGGATAAAAGTGACCAGGGTTCCGTTGGCTTCCCCGGTTTTGGATTCCTTGTGTTCCTTTACCAGCACCCCCCGCTCAAATTCGGCTGTCTTTTCCTTGCCTTCACGTACGGCCGTAACCTTAAAAAACTGGCTGAGGGCATTCACCGCCTTGGTACCTACCCCGTTCAGACCTACTGATTTCTGGAAAGCCTTGCTGTCGTATTTGGCCCCGGTGTTGATCTTGCTCACCACATCCACCACTTTACCCAACGGGATGCCGCGACCATAATCGCGGATCATCACCTGCTTGCCTTCGATGGTGATCTCGACCGTTTTGCCATAACCCATGGTGTATTCATCGATACAGTTATCCAGCACTTCCTTTACAAGCACATAGATACCGTCATCGGGTGAAGAGCCATCGCCCAGTTTGCCGATATACATCCCGGGCCGGAGCCTGATATGCTCCTTCCAGTCGAGCGATTTGATACTGTCCTCATCGTAGTCGAACAGGTTGTTCTTGGAAGACTCTTTGGTTGTTGTTTCTTTTGCTTTTGCCATTTCAAAAAAGGGGCCTTCCGGCGCGCCCCCGGTTTTTCAGGGTTATCCAATCGTTACCGGGCTGAAACAAGGTGTTTTAAACCTGTTTTCCACCCGTAAAAAACCTCCCAATCGGGAGGTATTGGGCGGTTCCGGCAAATATACCGAAACGGTACATGCAGCAGGAAAACGGAATTATGCACCTTGTGTGAATAAAAAACATCCGTCCCTGCGGCCGCGTATCCATTCAATCCATTAGGATTTAAAACAGGATTTACCGGGTCTTCAAAGGGAATTCCCAAAAAGTCCTTACCTTTTGATTCATTTAAAAACCGACCTGAAATCTCCTTTATGAAAAAATTACTGGTAGCTGTTGTGTTACTTGGCGGTGTTACCGCAGTTGGTTTTGCCAGCTTCAACAACAAAAAGAAAAACTGCCCGGCTGCTGAAAAAAATTGCGAGAAGGCAAAAAAGGACTGCAGCAGGAAGTGCATATTCAGTCTCTGACCGTCTCCCCGGAGCGCCCGGAGATTTCGTATCACCCCCCGGTTTATTGTCCCCGAATTTATCCAAAAGGGGTAAAAAATATTATTTTCCCATTCCGTTAACTGCTTGATTTATATTCCCTTTCACGCTTTTTATCAAATTTTACCAAACATTCACACCGGCTGCCTTTTCTTTCTCATAATTTTGGATACCAACCTGGCCCAATTAAATTTCCCGGAACCTGCCGCTTTACCAACCCAGCCGATTCTGCTTTAGAAACCCGGAATTGTAACATTTCATCTAAAAAGGGAGAACTTATGTATTCATACAAGCTGCTGGAAACAGGCTGTTATTACCTGGTTCAACTGGAGCCGGAGTCCCCGGTAACGCTGATCAGAGTGGCCCTGGAAACTGATCACTGTTTATTTGTACAACGTTTTGATGAGCCGGAGGCCACCGAATGGAAGCTGAAAAAAGACCCTATTCATGATATCATCGAATGCCTGAGTGATGAACAGGTAAAGGAATGGGAAACACTTTACCGGAGCAGCCAAGACGTTTATTACGAAGAAGACGATGACGAATAAGCGACCCGTTTTCAAACCGTCCCCGCATTTCCCCGATTGTCCCAATAACCTTCCCCGTCGGTTCAAATTCATTATATTGAGCCATTAATTCCTATTTATGTCTTTCAAAACACCCCCCCGGTATTTGCTGGCGTTTTATTCGATCCTGTTTTCAATCACCCTGGTTGCCCAGTCCTCACAGACCGAATCCCTTCCCACCGATTACCTGACCAGTGATTTTCATGCAGGCCGGCGCGAAGCCATTCGCAAAATCATGCCGGATAATTCCGTGATGGTGGTATTTGCCTACCCTACCCGCACTTTTTCAAATGATGTGGAATACCTGTACCACGCCAACCCGGACATGTATTATTTCAGCGGGTACAAAGAACCCCACTCCCTCCTTCTTGTATTTAAGGAAGAGCAAACCGATTCCACCGGCAACCGGTTCAACGAGATCCTGTATGTTCAGAAAAAGAATGCACTTGCCGAACAATGGACAGGGAAACGCCTGGGAACTGAAGGCGCGATGAACAAACTCGGATTCAAAACGGCATACAATGGCGAGGAATTCCGGAATCTCAAACTGGACTGGTCGCGTTTTGATAAAATTATTTTGGACCGCTTCCCCGATGATGTACCAAATGGTCCTGATAAAGCGGATCTCTATGACCTGATCATGCTGTTCAGGGAAAAAACCGGGTTAAGTGAAGAAACCACTCCAAAGAAGTTTGACACCCGTCTTTACCGCAACCTGACTGCTTCCCTGAGAGAAATTAAAACACCGGAAGAACTGGATCTACTCCGTAAAGCGGTGGAAATCTCCTGCCAGGGGCATAATGAGGCCATGAAGGCCATTCATCCCAATATGAGCGAGCTCGAGATCCAGGGACTACAGGAATATGTACATAAAAAACACGGTGCGGAAGAAGTCGGATATGGCTCGATCGTCGGATCCGGGGAAAACGGATGCACCCTCCACTATATGGAAAATTCCAAAACCCGGATCGGCGGAGAAATGCTGCTGATGGATGTGGGAGCCGAGTACCACGGGTATACCGCCGATGTAACCCGCACGGTTCCGGCCGACGGTAAATTCTCTCCCGAGGAAAGACAGATCTACCAACTGGTATATGATGCCCAGGAAGCCGCTTTCAAAACCCTCCGGGACGGCTCCACCTGGAACGACGCCGGTAAAGCCGCAAGCAACACAATCGCCGAAGGGCTTCTGAAACTCGGGATCATCCAGGACAAAAAAGATGTATCAAAATACTTTCCTCACGGGCTCGGCCATCATATCGGCCTGGATGTGCACGACCGGGGTTCTTACGATAAACTGAAAAAAAATATGGTGATCACCATCGAGCCCGGCATTTATATCCCAAAGAATAGTCCCTGTGACAAGAAATGGTGGAGCATCGCCGTAAGGATCGAAGACGACCTGCTGATCACCCAGGACGGCTATGAACTGCTCTCCCGTTTTGCTCCCCGGAAAATCGAGGACATCGAGAAAATGATCTCACAAAAAAGCGCGGTGGATGATTTTAACCTGCCCGCGCTGGAATCGGGGAAGAAGAAGGGATTCTGATGCCTCAGGCTGGATCTGAATGTGATTGACAGGTGTTTTAATAATACCTGAATAACCCCTGGGATATTTTTAAAACTTAACGCGCACGAGCCTGCACTTGAAAGAGGATATTTTTTCGTTTTTTGATCAAAGGAAGTTAGCCCGACGACCATTGGAGATTGAACCAGGTGTTTCGTATATTGTATTCCCGCAAATATTTCGGCGGGCAAGGATATTAATACGGGGTCTGACAAAAACGGGCTGATTTTTCTCGGGCCACTCCTGAATCACTTTTATAACAAACAACAAACCGATGAAAAATACATTTTTGTTGCTGCTTCTCATTACATCACTTACCGCCTTTAATCAGTCATCAATTTCCAACAGGGAAATCCGGGAAATCAAACTTACGGGCAGCGGATACGAATTGGGCCTCCAGCATGGAAAACTCCTGAAAAAGGAAATTGATGAAATTGTCAAAAAAATGAAGCAAAACACAGCCGACATTCTGAAAAAAGATGCCGAACAGGTTTTGAAAGAGTTTTCCGATTACGCTCAATTCACCAATGCGATTAAGCGATATACACCTGAACTATATGAAGAAATAAGGGGCATTGCAGAAGGCTCCGGGCAAAACATCAATGATATTTTGGTGTTTAACCTGCTGGATGAGTTTTGGGTGTACCTCGACAATATCGGGAACCATCATTGCAGCGGACTGGGCGTGCCCGCAATCAATGGCAGCACAGGCTATATTGCCCAGAATATGGATATCGAAAAATATACGGAGGGATATCAGATATTAATTCGTCTTTCCAGGACATCAGCAAGACCAGAACAACTGATCCTGACCCACCCGGGGTTAATTGCCCTGAATGGCCTGAATGAAACAGGAATAGGCGCTTGCATGAACACCCTCATGCAGTTGAAAGCATCTCCCAAAGGATTGCCCGTAGCATTTATCGTAAGGCGAATACTCAACTCAACGGACAAAGACGAGCTGCTTAATTTTATTCAAAATGTAGAACACGCTTCGGGTCAAAATTATATTCTCGGGATCAGGGGTGAGGTCTATGACTTTGAAGCATCGGCCAATAAAGTTGTGAGGTTTGATCCCAAAAACAGGAACGGCACAGTGTATCATACAAATCACCCGATTGTCAATGATGATGTGAAGACCTGGTATGAAAAGAGCAATCCTGCACTGGTTGAAAAACCAGTCAAATCCAACAGTCATATCCGGCTGGAATCTGTAGTAAACAGAATAGCAGACGGCCATAACATAGATGACATCCTGATCAAGGAAACGTTACGCTCAAAAGATGATATAAACAATCCCGTTTGCCGGTCCTTTAACGGCAGAGGCGGAGGATTTACATTTGGTTCGGTTATAATGACTTTAACCGGAAAGCCAAGCCTGCAAATAACAGCCGGTTCTCCGGATGAATCGGAATATAAAAAATTTGATTTTTCACAAAACTAACAACCTGAGAGAAACAGCCTCCCGGACACTGTCATTGAATAAAAAATCAGGGATAAAAATAAAAGCGGCAGACAAAGCGCAGCTCCATGACTTTTAACCACTCGCCTGGAAAAAATTAATAAACCCTGGCAACCGTTTAAACAGGACACAGGCATTTATGCCGGCACATTGCCAAACCTTTTTGCTGGCGGCGAATTCGCAATGATTAATTAAAAAGGGCGCCTCCTTTCCGGCGGGGCGCCCTCTTAATACTGTTTTCCAATACCGGATCAGAATACCTGGTATCTCCGCAGCTCCTGTTTGAAGGTGACCGCATTGGCGGCATTGTATGCTTCAAATTTTACCAGGCCGATGTCGCGTGCATAATAGCTTTTCCCGTAATAATCGATCTGCGCGGTGAGATCGATCCAGTTGGACCCGTCGAATCCCTCGAGCTTTTCTTCCACCACAATGACATTGGTAAAGTTCTGATTGCCCGTTGAAGTAACAAATGAGAGTGGCACATCCTTATCCGTAACCGTATAACTGAAGCGGATCGTAATCGGTATGGAAGTAACCGTACCGCTGAAAGCGGAGGATTTCCAGTTTGTTCCCGCGGCCACGTTATCCTTGACCATGATATACTGGCCCCAAAGGGTATTATCAAACCCGACGAAATTCCCGATGTCGATCCATTCGAAATAATCACCTGCGCTCTTGCGGTAATACCCGGAAGAATCAAGACCGGTACCGTCATTGGCCATGAAAATATTATAAGTGCCTCCCGGCGCTGTAAGGGTCGGGGCGATCACCACTCTGTAAAGTGAATCGTTGGCCAAATCATTAAATTCATAGCTCCAGTTGCTGTTGGTTGTCCTGGGGAAATAATCCACCGGGGCGGGTGCCGTACAAACCACGGAAAAAGTACAGGTGCTGGGCGGGGTCGCATTTATCGTTACCGTAAATACGTTTGTTCCTGCTGCGGTGGGGGTTCCTGTCCCGGTAAGTGTAACCGGTTGGGTACCCGCGGCCAGGTTCCCGGTAAATGAAAAGCTGTACCCGTTAACGGTATTGGTAGTGATATTAAAACTGCCGGCGGTTGTCACATTCACCTGGATACCGACAGTGTTTCCGGCAGTAAGCGCGGTCCCCGCTACATAAGTACCATTCACCGTTGCGGGGGTGCAGGTCCCTCCTGCTCCTCCCAGGGTACCCACACCGGGACCACCGAGGTTAATGGAAAAAGTACAGGTACTGGTGCCAACCGTTACTGTAAAGTTCTGTGCGCCTGAACCGACAGGCGTACCCGACCCAAGCAGGGTCACATTCTGGGTCCCTGCTGCCAGCGTCCCTGTATACGCGAAACTCATCCCCCCGACCGTATCGGTACGGATACTGAATACTCCCGCCGTGGTTACATTGACCTGGATACCGACCGTATTGGATGCTGTGAGGGGCGTGCCCGGTGTATAAGTGCCGTTTATAGTAAAAGGTGTGCAGGCACCACCCGCTCCGCCAAGCGTTCCCACTCCAGGGGCAGCTACTGTAATGGTAAAGCTGCAGGTTGAACTTCCCACCGTAACCGGGAAAATATTGTCACCCGCCGTAGTAGGTGTTCCGGTACCTGTAAGAGTGATCGTCTGAGCTCCCAGGGCCAGGGTTCCCGATCCGCTGAAACTCATCCCGTTTATCGTAGCCGTACTCACATTATAATTGCCGGCTGTTGTCACATTCACATTCAGGGTTACCGTGTTGGAAGCCGTCAGGGGAATATCTTTTCCATAGGTCCCCGAGATCACCGGCGTGGTACAGGTATTGGGTGCACCGGCCAGGGTAAATGCTGCCGGGGAAGTAACAGTGACCTGTATATCACAAAATGTGGAATCAAAAGAAACCACAAAATTATTTGTTCCCAGTGTAATCGGGGTTCCGTTTCCGCGCAGGGTCACATTGGTGATCCCCAGGGTGGAAAAAGAACCGGTTGCCCGGAAGAAATATCCGTTAACCGTATCCGTACTGATAGTATATATCCCTGTTTTGGTAACATTCACAGCTACCGTGAGGCTATTGGTCGTGGGAATAAGCGCCTGACCAACAGCATAGACCCCATTCACCGTTTTAGGGAGACAATCCCCGGAAACATCATCCTGCAAACTTCCTTCTGCCGGGGAATTGGGTAGTTCAAAGCTTTCTTCTTTCTGACACCCCAGGATAATGATAAACCCAAGGGCCAGTAAGTAGAGAATTTGTTTTTTCATGTGCTGTGATTGTTTTTAGGGTGTTTCCCGCAGTTCAGATTCCCGTACTGTACCGGGTGGTGAATCCCGGAAATACCTGGAACCCATGCAACTGCTTCTTTCGTTTTTTAAATAAGGACAGATGGTAAAGCTTGATGAACCCTTAAAAATAAGACTATTTTGAATACCTGACACCGCCGGGTGGAGAAGATTTATCCTCCAAACCATTCAGTATCATGGAAAACAAAGGCCTATTTTTGTCCCAAACCGAACAGATGAAAAACGTTTTTCCCGTCTTTTTATTATTGATTGTGGCTCTTTCCTGCAACTCCCAGCAGGTCATCGAAGCGGATCCCTCCGAGTTTGAAAAGGGACTCGACAAGGAAAAAGCCCAGATCCTGGATGTGCGCACTGCCGGGGAATATCAAAGCGGGCATATCAAAAACGCCCTACAGGCCGACTGGACCAATCGCGAACAGTTCCTGGACCGGGTACAGTATATCGACAAGGACAAACCGGTTTACATCTATTGTCTTTCGGGTGGGCGCAGCACGGCAGCGGCCGCCTGGATGCGGAACAACGGGTTTAAAAAAGTTACCGAATTGCGGGGTGGATTTATGGCATGGAAACGCGAGAATAAACCCGTAGAGGGAAAAACCAACGAACCCCAGCTCACCCCGGAGCAATACTTTGCTTCCATCCCAAAAGACAAACCGGTACTGGTAGATTTCGGAGCCCCCTGGTGCCCGCCCTGTGTTAAAATGGAACCGGTCATCCGTGAGATTGAGAAAAAGGCGGACAAAAAATTTGTCGTTATGCGGATCGATGCCGGAATACATACCAACCTGCTCAAAACCCTTGGCATTGAACCGATCCCTGTTTTTATCGTGTACCGGAACGGGAAGGAAGTATGGCGCAAACAGGGCCTTGTCCGCAAAGAAGCATTGATGGACCAATTGAAATGATCCCTTTCCCTGAACTTCAGTTCCTGATATTCAGCCCGAACATATTTCAGACTCCCGGCAGGATATCCGCCGTTATCTTTCTCGCGAATTGTGTTACATTGTAGCACAGACTTCAATCGTTTCACATGAAGAGAAAATCATTCCTTCACGGGTCGGCCGCCGTACTTGGCGGAGCCCTTCTTCCCTCCTTTACGGAAGCAGCAGTTACCGGTAAAAAAACTGTTCGTTTCGCGCACCTGACAGATATTCACGTTAAACCCGGGCTGGTGCCCGAAACCGGGATGACCCGGGCCCTGCAACATGTGCAGCAACTGAAAAAGCCGGTTGACTTTATCATCAACGGCGGAGATTCGATCATGGATTCGCTTGAAGCCGGTAAGGAAAAAACCAGGGAACAATGGGACCTGTTCAAAGCGATCCTGAAGAAGGAAAACAGTTTGCCTGTTTACCATACGATCGGCAACCACGATGTCTGGGGATGGTTCAACAAGGAAATCCAGTCCGGCCAGGAGAAACTTTACGGGAAGGCCTGGGTACTGGAAACGCTGGAGCTTCCAGGGCGTTATTACCGCTTTACAAAAGGGAACTGGCGTTTTATCGTACTCGACAGCACACAGCTCAACCCCGCGGGCGGATATATCGCCCGTCTCGACGTTGAACAAATCGACTGGCTTCGGGAAGAGCTGAATTCCGTACCTGCAGGAACTCATGTTTGTATCGTTTCGCATATTCCAATCCTTTCGGTTTGTGCCGGACTTTTCTTTAACAAAACGGAGCCCAATGGAGACCTGCTGGTAAAAAGAAACCTGATGCATACTGATTTTTTAACCCTCAAAAAACTGTTCAGGACCTGTCCGGCCATCCGGGTCTGTATCAGCGGGCATATCCACCTCCAGGACGAGCTTGAATACCTGGGCATCCGTTACTACTGCAACGGGGCCGTATCCGGGAACTGGTGGAAAGGGGATTTCCAGGAGTTCGGACCTGTCTACGCCATCATGGAACTCAATGAAGACGGCAGTTCATCCCGGACATTCGTGAAATACCAGGAAAACTGAGTAGATTGTGTATCGAATCTCGACTATGCAAACTTCAACCCGTCTGCCGTTTCTCCTCCTGTTTTGTTTCCTGTACAGCATTGTTTGGGCCCAGGTCCCGAAGGTGGAATTGCTCCATTCCGGGAACGGTGTAAGCCTGCGCGGACTCAGCGTTGTTAACGACAACGTGGTTTGGGTCAGCGGCAGCAAAGGAACTGTGGGAAGAACCACCAATGGTGGAAAAACCTGGCAATGGCGGGTGGTTTCAGGTTTTGAAAAAAGGGATTTCCGCGATATCGAAGCATTTGATGCTTCCACGGCGATCATTATGAGCGTGGACGAACCAGCCTATATCCTAAAAACCACAGACGGCGGTGAGTCATGGAAAGTCGTTTATGAAAATACCACCAAGGGCATGTTCCTCGACGCGATGGAGTTCTGGAACGAGCAGTCTGGGATCGTCATCGGGGATCCCGTTGATGGCCGTTTTTTTGTAACCCGGACTTTTGACGGAGGGAACAGCTGGCAGGACATCCCCTTTGATAAACGTCCCCTTGCCGACAGCGGGGAAGCCTGTTTTGCCGCCAGCGGTACCAATGTCCGTGTACTCGACCGGGATGAAGCCGTATTTGTAAGCGGGGGGCTTCGGTCCCGGATCTTTATCCGCAACAGCGCGGTAGACCTGCCCCTGATCCAGGGAAAAGAGACCACGGGTGCCAATTCCGTCGCCATATGGGATAATTTCAAACAAAAAGTCGGGCATAAAATGATCGTGGTGGGTGGCGATTTCAATGCAGATACATCGCGGGTAAAAAATTGTTTTTACTCCAATGACGGCGGGCAGACCTGGAATGAACCGATGGTGCCCCCGCACGGATACAGGAGCTGTGTGGAATTTTATTCCAAGACCGAAGTTTTTTCCTGTGGTCTTAACGGGGTGGACCGAAGCAACGACGGCGGTAAAACCTGGGTCTGGATCAGCAAAGAGGGCTTTCATGTGTGCCGGGCATCCAAACTTGGCGGCGCCGTGTACTTAGCAGGGGGCAATGGCAGGATCGCGCGCATCGCCTGGAAATAACCTCTTTCATTTTCTAATTCCCGACCATGTGGAATCATTTTCTCAATACACTCCGTTATAGAAGAATCGCGAACCAGTTGCGCCGCCCGCATGGAGCCGGGGGTCTCCGGACCGCTGCGGTCATGAACCGGTCCAATGAACATCTTTACAACCTGACAATCGAAGCCATGCAGCTAAAGGGTAATGAATCGATCCTGGAGATTGGTTTCGGAAACGGTATGTTTTTTGAAAAACTACTGTCCAAAGACCAGAACCTGCAACTCGCAGGTATCGATTTTTCAAAAACCATGGTAAGCGCCGCGAGTGAAAAAAACAAGCCTGCCCTAGCAGCGGGAAGGCTTTCGTTATTTCATGGAAACAGCAAACGGATGCCTTTTGCCGACGAAAATTTTAACCGGGTATTTTGCATCAATGTCATTTATTTCTGGGACAAACCTTCCGCCCACCTGTCAGAGATATTCCGGGTGCTGAAACCTGGAGGCCTGTTTTATGCAACGGCCCGCACCAGCGAAAGCCTGGAAAAAATGCCATTTACACGGTATGGTTTCAGGAAATACAGGGAGAACGAATGGAAGAAGTGTCTTGAAGAAAACGGATTCAGTTGGGTGGGTACCCTGCTGACGGATGACCCCCCGGCGGATAAAAAGGAAAAGAGTGCACTTTTCCGTTCCGCTTGCTTTATCGCGGAAAAAAAATAATCGATCAGAGATTATCGAGCAGTTCCTGCACGCTGGGCCGTTTTTTGTAATCGGTTTCAAAGAACCGGTAACGTATGGTGGACTCCTGGTCGATGATATAAACCGCAGGAACCGGCAGGTATTTTCCGTTCTCTCCGTTGTTCTTTTCAATATCAAGCCCCGCGTTCTTATACCGGGTGATTGTATTCTCGGGTACCTCAAATGCCACATCATAAGCTTTCATGATCTTCATACCCTCATCATGGATGACGGAAAACTCGGCCTTTGTCTTTTCGGTTGTTTTGGCGATCCCCTCCTGTTTTTCGGGCGACACGGCCAATACGGTGGCTCCCTTGTCGCGGATCAGCTGCAGGGAGTCCTGCAACCGGCCCAGGGCCCGGTTACAATAGGGGCACCAGTTTCCCCTGTAAAAAACCAACACCACTTTCCCGGTCTTCAGCAGGTCCTTTAAGCGGATCTCATTCCCAAACTGATCCCTGGCCTTGAAATCCGGAGCTTTGGACGCGATAAAAAGACCTTCAGGAGCCGTCTGTGAAAATGCGGTCATGCCCAGTCCGCAGAAAAGAATCAGGACAAAAAAATTTTTCATACCGGTCAGTTGAGTGGTAAAGTTAAAGGAGAACCCGTTTTTATCATATCTCCGTTGCCGTGATTAACATAGCGGCTTGTTAAATCAGGCGAAAACAGGGGCAAAATTTCACTACTTTTGACAAACCCGTGAACCTTCTAAACCTGCTTCTATGTCCAATCATGAAGAAAAGTATATTTCAAAACTTTTATCCGGTTTTGGCTCCGTGATCGCCGGGATCATGGTCATCTTTTACGCTTGTTTTGAAAGAGCCAAATACGATGACTGGTACCCCTGGGGGATTTTATCCTCTGTGCTGCTTTGCCTGGGGCTTTTCCTGATCAGCAGCGCTTTTGTACATAAAGTAAAATCCGACCTGATCCGGAAACAGAAAATGCGTCACCAGCAAAAAAGTCCCGGGGAGGAATAAGACAGGCTGATCCATTCCTTTATTTTGTTTTTATGATCCCAGGCTGTGATTTCACGGGATCCCCGCTAAACATGTAAAAGGCAGCGATTTGATGGGCGAAACTAAAAAGGTACCTCCAAAAGGTTCTTTCTGGTACAGGACGGCGAATCAGCAAATGCCACCAGGTGATTGCTTCCTGGATCATCTTTATCTGGAAGCCGGGAATCGCCGGGCAAACCGGTTTAGTTCTGATTTTCCAACCCCCTGAAATCCACTGGCACCAGTTTGCTCACTCCGGGTTCCTGCATGGTTACCCCGTAGATCACATCCACCGTACTCATCGTCATTTTGTTGTGTGTGACGATGATGAACTGCGAGTTTTCGCTGAACTCCCGGATCATATTGGTAAACTTGCCCACGTTGGCATCATCCAACGGAGCGTCCACCTCATCCAGGATACAGAACGGCGCGGGTTTGATCAGGTAGATCGCAAACAGAAGTGCCGTGGCAGTGAGGGTTCGCTCTCCCCCGCTGAGTTGGGTAAGTGATGTGGGCCGCTTGCCTTTGGGTTTGGCCAGTACATCAATACCCGTTTCCGCGATATTCTCGGGGTCCTCCAGGACAAGGTCGCACTGGTCATCTTCCGTAAACAGAGACTTGAATACTTTCTGGAAATTCTCCCGTACCAGGTGGAATGTTTCCAGGAATTTCTGGTTGGCGGTGGCTTCCACTTCCTCGATGGTCTTCAGCAGGCTGTCCTTGGCGGAAACCAGGTCGGTCTTTTGCTCCACGATAAAGTCATACCGTTTTTTCATTTCGGTAAAGGCCTCGATCGCGGTAGGGTTTACCTCACCCAGGTTTTCGAGACGTTTTTTCATCCGGTCGACTTTCTCCTGGAGTTCCTCTGTCGGGGTGTCGCCCTGGCGTTCTTCACCGAGAATATCATCGAGGTTTATCCGGAATTCCACATCCATCCGCTCTTTCATTCCCGCCAGATGCAGCCTGAGTTCATTGAGCTTGTCTTTGATGGCCGCAAGCATATGTTCCACCTGTTCCCTTTCCTTGTTCTTGTGACGGATCTCGCTTTCCTTCTCATTCAGTTGGTTCCGGAAATTGTAGTATGCCTGGTCAGCTTCATTCAGTTTCCGCTCCTCCTCTTCTTTGTTGCGCATGAGTTGCAACAGGCCCTCTTCCGTGTCTTTCAGGTTCTGCATGGCCTGCCCGATGCTCTCGCCCGTTTCGGCCAGCTGGGTTGTATTGGCATTGATCTGTTGTTTCAGGTCCTGCATCTGTTTGCCCTTGAACTCAAGCTCCTGGCGGAGCGCGGCGATCTTGCTCTGCTGCTTGGTGACCTGCAGGTTGAATTCATTGTACTGGCGGTTCGCCTCATTGTATTCCGCATCCGACAGCCGGAAAGCTTCCTCCGCTTCGGTGAGTCTGGCTGCGCCTACAAGCAGCTGTTCGTTGAAACCCGCCAGTTGGTTGCGAACCCCCTCCACGGAATGATGTGTTTGCTGCATTTGCAGGTTCAACTCTTCCAGCCGGTGCTGGCTGGAAGTTTGCAGGGAGTGGAGGTTTTCCAGTTTGTTGTGGAGCGCGAATACTTCATTGGTCAGCTGTTGTATTTCCTTCTCCGTGTCGCGGACTGCGGTTTCCCGGAGTTCTTCATTGAAGGCGATCACTTCGTTGTGCCGGGTCTGTATTTCCGAACGGAGGATCTCCACCACCGCCGACTGCGCCGTGATCTCTTCCTGCAGTTTCTCCAGGTTTTTGACCCGGCCGATCTTTTTCCCCTCGATCATCCCCACGCTGCCCCCCGTCAGGGAAAATTTCCCCTTGACATATTTGCCCGTCTTTTCAATGACCACGAACCCGTTGCTGTTCTGCAGTGCATCTTCATTGTCTGCTATAAAGACATTGCCAAGTAACTGCTCGGCCAGTTTCCGGTATTTTTCATCCACTTCCACCACCGAAAGTGCGGGAATCGCACCTGGCAGTGTATGCCCGTCTCCGGATGCGGAAGGGGCAGGCATCTCATTCAGTTTATCAAGCAGGAAGAAATTCGCCTTCCCCTTTTTATGATCGTCCAACAGGTGTACGGCCTGCAATCCCTCCCGGAGATCATTTACGATATAATAGCCCAGGTAGGGCTCGAGTACATTTTCCAGCGCGGTGCGGTATTCCTCCTTTACATAAAACACATCAGACAGGATGGGCGAGGTATGATTCCACTGCGTATTGTTGTGGAGGAATTTCACACTGTCGGGATACCCTTCCATCGAGTCGATCATGCTTTTCAGCAGGTCATGCTCATTTTTCTTTGCGTCGAGCTTGCGGTTCTCCTCTGCCAGGTTATTCCGCAGTCCGTCCAGCACGGCCTGGGTTTGGAGGATCTGCTCCCGGGTGTTTTCCTGGTGCTGCTGCAGTTGTTCCAGGTCCACTTTTTTTATTGAAAGCTCCTTTTCCTTGAGGATCCGGTCCTGGTCGAGCTGGTGTCGTTGCTGCTCCCGCAACTTTCGTTCTTCTTCGATCTGGTGAATGACCCGTTGCAGGTTTTGTACGGATGTATCGGCCACGGCCACTTTCTTTTCCGCATCAAACTGGCTGCGTTGCACCTGTTGTTGTTCCTGGCGGAGCTGGTCCAGCACGCGCCGTTTTTCATCCAGTACCAAACGCCGGGCATCCACCTCCTGCCGCAGGTTCTCGAGCTGCCGGTTTAGCTGCTCCAGCACATGCGACTCCTCACCCACCTGTGTTTCCGTGAACTGGATGCTTTCCTCGATGCCCAGAAGCTGGCCTTCTGCTTTCTGAAGAAACTCGCGGAGCCCTGTTTCTTTCTCCCGGAGATGTTCCAGTTTTTGGGCGGAAAGATTTTTCTCATTTTCCCTGCCACGGACCGCCTGCAACAGGTCGTTGAAAGCATGCTGCATGGCCTGGAGCTGTTTCTCCTTTTCGATAAACACCAGTTTTTCCTGCTCCAAAGCGGCCTCATCCCCGGCGATCTCGGCTTCGAGTCGCATCCGTTTATCGGTTTCCGCATCCTGCTGCTGGTTGAGTTCCTGGTAAGTGAGGTTAAATCCTTCCAGGGAGGCCTTGGCCAACTCGATGCTCAATTCGCGGTATTCTTTCTTGATCTCGTGGTATTTCTCGGCTTTTTTTGCCTGGCTTTCGAGTGCCTTGAGCTGGTTGTTGATCTCGAAGAGCAGGTCCTCGATACGGGCCAGGTCCTGTTCGGTGGCATCCAGTTTCAATTTGGCTTCTTTCTTCCGGGTTTTATAAATCGAGATCCCGGCGGCCTGTTCCAGCATCCGGCGGCGGCTGTTCTCCTTATCCTTGATCAGGTCGTCGACCATACCCAGTTCAATGATGGCGTAGCTGTCGGTGCTGATCCCGGTATCCATGAACAGGTTCTGGATATCCTTGAGGCGGCACTGCACATCATTCAGGCGATATTCGCTCTCCCCGCTTTTATAAAATTTTCGGCTGATGGTCACTTCGCTGAACTCGGTCGGCAGCAGGTTCTTGGTGTTCTCAAAAGTGAGACTCACTTCGGCCAGGCCGGAAGCGGAACGGGTTTTGGAGCCGTTGAAGACCAGGCTGTCGAGGTTCTCGCTCCGGAGATGACTGATCTTCTGTTCCCCGATCACCCAGCGGATGCTGTCCACAATATTCGATTTTCCGCATCCGTTCGGGCCCACAATGCCCGTGATATTGTCATCAAACCGTACGACGGTTTTATCCGCAAAACTTTTGAATCCTTTGATTTCTAAGCTCTTTAATCTCACTTTTTCAGGTTTATTGGGGCGAATTTAGGTGAAAGACCCGGAAAAGGCGAGTTAGCTGACAGGCAGTTATGCACAATAAATTGCCAAAAATGGGGAGAATCCGGGGAGCAAAAACTTGTGTTTCCTAAAAGAAAACTTTCCGATTTCAGGATTCACCAAGCAACCTTTTCGAAAAACCCGGACGAAGAATTATTTCACGCATGAAATAAAAAAATTATATTACATGATCTTTCTGTAACCCGTACCCGAAGTTTGAATCCGACTCAAGTACACGACCTGGCTTAAAAACGGGTTTTCTTTATTTAAAAAATAAACACAGCATCATGAGATCCACCATCGCCAAATTGACCTTATTATCATTAATGGGCCTGCTCATGTCCTCGATCCTGATCGCTCAGGACATGGCCGCCATCAACCCAAAATCCCAGGAAGCCAAACCTGAATCTACCACAGCGGTGGCAAAATATACCGGTTACTGGATCATCCTTTCCGGTGGAGAGTATTACCTGGTACGGGAAGGCAACCTGCCTCCCGGGCTGGTTACAAAGAACAGCCAGAATAAAGTGGAAAACATTGACCTGGAGGGACTCAAACTTGCCTTGAATTTCAGAAGGGAAAGCCATATCAATGGCAAACAGGTAGAAGGGAATTATTTTGTGATCAAGGATGAAAGCGAGGCTAAGGACATAGGCACCCTAAACCCTGTCGTAAATCCGGAAAAACGTGCGGTGAGCAGCCTGAATCATAATGAGAAGAATATTAACTCCGCAGATGAAAACAAAGTTTCCGGTCCAAAAACAGACCTTGCAGCCAGTGCAGCATACCGACTTGATCTATGTGCAAGTGATTGGTGCAAGGCTGTTGCGACATGTCATGGGATTCCCATTCAATACTGGCAAGCTCATAACCAATGCCCTAACAGCACTGGAGTTTGCATTGCCTGGACTATTCCTGGTGTTTATTACTATGTTAGCTGTACCTTTTAGCGGTAATTGAGTTCGCCCAGAAAATGATTAACCATGGAGAGCACAGAGAAAAACAACGCTGTGTTCTCCATGGCTTTTTTTGAAAAGAGAGTGCAGAAAAATTCACAGACTCCAGTCTTGATCCTGCAACCTCCGGCCTGTTTTAAAAATTGATCAACTGCTTCACCTTCCGGTTGATCAGGGCCATGTTGAGGTACTTGATGTTGAGGAACTCATAGTCCCGGATCAGGAGCAGGGATACGGCCGCCTCCTTCAGGGCCACCGCATTGTTGAAACATTCAAGCGCCTTGTCGCGCGCGCCGGCATGGGCATAATCCAGTCCCATCCATAACTGGGATACATACTCGCTTTTCCCCAGGGATTGATAATGTTCATCCACTTCTTTTTGCAGGAGCGCGAAATCCCCATCGGTAAAAAACCGGACCAGGGGCATTTTCCCTGCCGCGCGAGCCTCGGCGATCGCATCGTCCTTATTCCCCGCCGTCCAGTGCAGTTTGGCCAGTTCGGTTTGCAGGAAGGTCTTCTGGTCCGGGTCATGCTCGGCCTTGACGATCCGTTCCTTTTGAAGGGCGATAGCCGCTTCGTAATTATTCAGATTCACCAGCGCCAGGATCTTGTTCCGGAGCAGGTAATCCCAGAAGGGATTGATCTCGATCCCCTGGTCATAGATCTTCAGGGCCCCCTCATGATCCCCTTTGGCCTGGAGCAGGATGGCCAGCCAGAGATAGACATTGCTTTGATTGGCGTTCAGGCTGATGGCCCGGTTATAAGTGATCTCGGCGGCATGCCAGTCGAAATTCTGGAAATACCAGTAGCCCAGTGAGGCCTGTGTTTCGCCGGAATAGGAATCCAGCCCGAGCGCGATATCTATATTTTTCTTGGCCTGCCAGAGCATCTGCACGGGATCCTCATACCCGCGAAAGGAGGAAAGCAGGAAACTGTCGGCCAGCCCGGCAAAGGCGATGGCGAAATGCTTGTCGCGCCCCACAGCCTGCTGGAAATATTCGCGGGCGGTGAGCAGATCCGTCTTGTTTCTTTTTTCCAGCAACATCCGGCCCCGCATGTACAGGTCATAGGCCTGGAGGTCAACGGTGGGCACCCGGTCCAGTTCCTGGGTTTCGCGGCGGGTGAGCGTGGTATTGAGCACACTGGCGATGGCCAGGGCCACTTCGCGCTGGATGGAGAAAATATCATTCATGGGGCGGTCGTAGGAGTCGGCCCAGATATGTTCGTCGGTGAGGGCGTTGATCAGCTGAGCGGTGATCCGCACCTGTTCGCCCTGCCGCTGCACACTCCCTTCCATGATCAGCGATACCCCCAGTTCCTTCCCGATCTCCCGCACCGTTTTGGAGGAATTTTTATACTGCATCACCGAGGTCCGGGATATGACCTTAAAGGCCCGGATCTTGGAGAGCTGGGTGATGATGTCTTCGGTGAGCCCGTCGCTGAAATAATCCTGCTGCGGATCGCTGCTGATATTCGCGAAGGGAAGTACAGCAATGCTATTGGCATTTACATGGGATTCCGGCAGCCTGATCTCCTCGTTAACCTGCACCGGGGGAGGCGTATGCTCGGTGAGTAATTGATAGATGCGTACCGGTTCCTTTACATTTTTCAGCTGTTCGGTCCGGACAAATACCGACTCAAGCTCATTCTTGTTCACAATATTCCGGTATACCACTTCGGATATATAGATCCCACCCGGGGGCGCCAGGCTTTGGATCCTGGAGGCGATATTCACCACATCTCCGAAAATATTCCCGGCATGTACCAGCACATCACCCATATGGATACCGATGCGGACGGGTACCATGGGTTCGTTGAACAGGTCTTCCTGCAATAACTTGGCAAATTCGGCAGCATCGGTGGAGCTGTTGAACAGCAAGAGCGAGCCATCGCCGTAATACTGGATAATTTTACCGTTTAGTTCTTCCGCCACCAGTTCTACCACTTCCCGGAACCGGTTTACTTTTTCCACGGCCTGTTCCTCATTTTCCTGCATCATGGCAGTATACCCGACGATGTCGGCAAAAAGAATAGCTGCCAGTTGATGGGATTGTCCGGCCATGGTTTGAAATTGGAGGACAAAGTTACTAAAAGTAAAGGTGGCGGAGGCTGATGAACTTCACCCAGAACCGGGTAAGGGGGTGTGCTGTGAATATCTTTTTTGGGGTGACCTGAAAATCTGGCATAGTTTTTTTGTCACATGTATCAAGATTTAGAAACATGATCCGTAATGATCAAAGTGACATACGCAAGAAGCTGGCGGTACAATTTATCCTGCAGCATGCAGAATACCGGCAACTGTGCCGGAACCTGATGGATATTATTTCTATAAGCCGGCAGGACGATTTCTGGCGCATGCTGCTCCTGGAATCGCTGGAACTGCCCCTGAACCTGGACGGGATCGGGAAGCCCGCCCGGAACTGATCAAATCGGGGGGTTGATCAGTTTTCCCACTCCGAACCGAAAAATCCCAGATCCGCAAGGATGATTCCCGGGTTGGTATAATTCAGTAAAGTGCTGTGCAGGTTTTGCTCCAGTTCCACACGGGTTTTGCAAAACGAGGCCTTGATCAGGGAAAGTTTGTAGGAATTGATCTTGAAATGAGCCAAACGGGACATTTGCCCGATATAGTCTTCTTCAAGGTGGAATGACTCGGCAATATAGGCCTGGTCATTGCAGAATGGCTGGTTCATACAAAGGATATTGGTTTTTCAGGATCGGGGGCCGGACACCCTTAAAATGATGTAGCGGCCGCCCGGTTTTACAACGAGGCGGTCCTTGGCAAATTGCAGGTGGGGAAAGAAAATCGGTCAATTTGGGTTACATTTGCGGACTCTTGCGTATTAACTACGGAATTTTACGATTCCCGCTACGATTGCCCCCGCCGTTGAATCAGACATATCGTATTCAAAATCAACAAAAAATCACATGGTACAAAAGACCTATTACAAGACAAAGGACTATTGCAAAGTGAAGTTCTCCTTCACTACTGAAAATGCCGAAACCGTAGAGATCCTGGGTCTCAACAGCGACTGGGAAAATTCAATTGTCATGAGCCGCAAAAAAGACGGAACCTTTACCACCGATGTAAACCTGCCCAAGGATTCGCGGCATGAGTTCAAATACCTGGTAAATGAAACGCTTTGGCTGAACGAACCCGAAGCGGACAGCGAGGCTCCCAACATTTATGGCGGCGCCAACAGCGTGATCGAATTATAAACACTTTTCAGAAGCACAGTCGTTTTACACCCGGCAGGGTGAGGGTGACGGGTGCCTGTATCAGGCGGGCCGCCGGCATGCTGAAAAAGAAATTTTCGGCCGGATAGGTTTGCCGAAAAATCCCAGGGTGGATAAAATCAGCCGGAGAAAACCCCGGGCATTGTATTTTAGTGTACGCATTCACCAAACAATGATCATGAAACTGAAACCCTTCCTGTCCTTAGCCATTTGCATGGCACTGGTCTCCTGTAAAAACTCCGATAAAAAAGAAACAACCACCGGGTCCGAAAAACCGGAAACGGAGGATGTGTATGAAAAAGAGGAAAATCCCGCCAAGGCCAAAAAAGTCACCGACCGCGATTACAGCATCGACAAAACGGTTGCATATAACGATATGTTCCTCGACAGCATGGCCATGGAAGACTATATCAGCAGCCGGCAACTGTCCGACCTGAAGATCGCCCGCCGGATCCGAAGCTTCTATAATGCCCGGAACTACCAGTACGCCTGGTTTTCCTCTTCTGGCCTGACCGAACAGGCGCGTTTTTTCTGGAACCAGTACGACTATGCCGTTACCCATCTCAACGACACAACGCTGCAGAACAGTCAGTTTTACAAGAAAGCGGAAAACTATCTAAACCAGGAAGTCTTGAAAGTCAGCACCCGCGACACAGCCATGCTAAGCGCTGAATTCGGGTTTACTGAACATTTTATCCGGTATATCAACAGCACCTATGAAAAAGGTTATGTAAAGAGGAAGGAGCAGGAGAAATTCATCCCTATCCGTAAAATGGACCCGATGAAGATGGCCGATTCTATCCTGAATAAAAAACACAAGGATGACAAGTATTATGAACAGGTGAATGAAATGTACGCGGCCCTTAAAAAGGAACTGGCCCTCTATTACCCCATTGCCAAAAACGGGGGCTGGCCGGCAATCCCTGTGATCAAATCCCCGCTGAAAAAGGACGCAGTTGATCCCGCCATCCCGGCGATCAAGAAAAGACTGCAGCTTACACAGGACATGCCCGGCAGCGACAGCAGCACGCGTTTCACCGACACCCTTGAAACGGCTGTCAAATCATATCAACAGCGGTTGGGCTATAAACAATCAGGTGTCATCACACCGGGGCTGGTGAAAGACATGAACGTAACCGCACAAAAACGGGTTTCGCAGATCCTGTTGAATATGGACCGGATGCGCTGGATGCCGCAAAAACCCCAGGGCAATCTTATCATCGTCAATATACCCGAATTTATCCTGCATGTATTCGACGGGAATCAGCTGGTCTTTGACATGGTTGTGGTAGTGGGTCGTGTGGGAAACAATACCATGATGTTCAACGGCGACCTGAACCAGATCGTATTCAGCCCCTACTGGAATGTACCACCCAGTATCATCAAGAAAGAGATCATGCCCGCCATCCAGCGCAACCCGAATTACCTGGCCAGGAAAAATATGGAGCAGATCGGGAATGTCATCCGCCAGAAACCCGGTCCAGGGAACGCGCTGGGCAAGGTGAAATTTATTTTCCCGAACAGCTTTAACATGTACTTCCACGACACCCCTTCAAAAAGTCTGTTTGGCGAGGATAAGCGGGCCTTTAGCCATGGCTGTATCCGGCTCAGTGAACCCCAGAAAATGGCGGAATGGCTGCTGCGCAATGATGCCTCCTGGACCAAAGAAAAGATCGTATCGGCGATGAACCAGACTTCTGAAAGATCCGTGCGACTCAAGGAACCCATCCCCGTATTCATTATCTATTATACCGCCTGGGTGGATCATGACGGAAGGCTCAATTTCAGGGATGATGTGTACAAACACGACAGCGAGCTTGAAAAGAAAATGTTTCTTCAGCAAGAGCCCACACCTACCATCCGCGTCGACAACATGCAGGTGTTTAATTAAACTGTGCTGTACCGTTCATCAAAAAAAAAATAACCATCCCTCTGTGGGGTGCAGCATTTTACTGCGCGAAGCTGCCCTGCATATAGCGGCTCACCCCGCCAAACCCCGATTGTTATGGTTCGGTATATTATGTCATTTACCGTATCGCCTGAACGGCACCGGCATGCACTCGAAGTGATCGACCGCTACTTCGAGGCCCTGCAACGCAACGGCCCCGGGGGCATGCGCAGCCAATGCTACGCAAATCATGACGATGACTGCAGTTTTGTACACATCAAAAGTTTCCGAAAGGAATCAGTGGCGCATCATCATTTCCGTTCTTCCCACTTCCGCGAATACGCTGACCGTCTCGCCGCCCTTTGCGGAAAGCGGCCTGCATTCTCCCAGCTGACGCAGCAACAAACCTTCGAATCCATTTACTGAATGTGAGGCAGCTCAGGTTTCAGTCATTCACGGCTTAGTCCGTATTAAATCTTTTACCCATTTACCTTGCAAATCCTGTAAATTTATCCCTTTGAAAAACAGGAACACACATGCATCGTGTCATCATCCCGGTTGATTTTTCCGAAACATCCCTGAATGCGGCCCGGTATTCGGCCCGCATGCTTGCCGGCAAGGATCATACGCTGGCCATTCTGTATACGAATTTTGAAAGCCCTGACGATGAAGACATCTGTATCAATTTCCAGGAAAGCCTGAAATGGGAATTCCAGAAAGCGGGGGTAAAGAATGTGGAATGTGAGCGGGAAATGGGCGGAGACCTGATTGACAATATTTCGCGGCTTGCCCACACGATCCGGGCCACCCTGATTGTAATGGGTATCACCGGGAAATCCGCGATTCGCGCGGCCATGTTTGGAAGCCATACGCTCAAACTGATCGACCGGAATCTTTACCCGGTTATGATCATCCCGCCTGATGCGGCTTACAAAGGATTGAAGAAAGTGGCATTTGCCTCGGACCTGAAAAACGTAGAGGATGTCACGCCCTCCGCCTTGATCAGTTCCGTCCTTGAAATGTTTGACCCGAAACTCCACATCGTGCATGTTCACAAGGAGGCCTACCCATCCCTCCCGCCTGAACTTGAGTATGGGAAAAACAAACTCGCTGAAATGTTCAGCCGGTTCAGCCTGGAGTTCAATTTTATTATCCGGAATGACTTTTTTGCGGCGATTGACCGTTTTATCCTTGAACAGGATATCGACGCGATCATCACCATTCCCAAACACCAAAGCAACGCCACTTCCATTTTCAAATCCACCCACACCAAGAGGCTGGCTTATCACAGCCATATCCCGATCCTGGCGGCACACGAATGAGTTTCCCCGGGTTCGCGGGCAGTTTCTTCACCCACGGAAAATGGCTTACCTTTGCGGTTGCTTTTGAACCAGAAACAAAACCTTTATGCAAACCGTTATAGTTCCCGTCGACTTTTCAGAAACCTCCCTTAATGCCGCCCGGTACGCGGTTCAGATGCTTACCGGCCGGTATGGCGTGCACATGCTCCTGCACCATGTATATGAAAAACCGGCCCAGGCCGAAGAAGCCGTCCGGAAACTGAATGAACTTAAGGAGGAACTGGGTGCAAAGGGGATCGTGAAAATGGAAACCCTCGCCGAAGAGGGATCAGACTTTATCGAAGAACTCGAAAAGCTGGCGCGGCATCGCGATGCCGACCTGATCATCATGGGTATCACGGGCCGTTCCCCGATCGGGCAGTCGCTGATCGGAAGCAACACCCTGAAAATGGTGGAACAGAAAGTTTGTCCCGTACTGATTGTTCCCGGCAACGCAGTGTACCACGATGTAAAAAATGTGCTGCTCACTTCCGATTTCCGGGATGTGGATGAACAGACCCCTTCGGTTCCTATTAAAAAAGTGCTGACCGCTTTCCGACCGCATTTTCATATCCTCAATGTCGACAGCGGGCACTATGTGGCGCTGACGGAAGAATACCAGGCACAGAAAAGCAAACTCCAGGAAATGTTCCGGGAGTTCAACCCCGAATTTTACTTTATGGGGTTACATGACGTCACCGAAGCCATCAGTCAGTTTGCGATGGACAAGAAAATTGATTTTATCATACTTGTACACCGGGAACAAAGCCTTTTTGAACGTTTATTCGTGAAAAGTCCGACCAAGAAGCTGATTTACGAAGGCAATATCCCGATCCTGGCGGTGCATGAATGAGGAACCAGGCTGCCTTGACATCCCCGGAACTATACAGTATCTTTAGGGTTCGATGTATGTGCGGAAACGGATAAACAGATGCCATCCGTCCGGCTAATTTACCAAACAGTCATTGCCGGTTAATTTCCTTATCCCTGGTAGAGAAGTTATGTTCCAGTACATTGTCCTGGTCCGGCCCTGCCGGAACATTTCCTTAAACCGATTGCATGAAAAATATCAAACTTATTGAAGTTCCTTCCGAGATCGGCGCCGGTACCCGCGGAGCCAGCCTGGGTGTGGAAGCCATCCGGATCGCCGCCCTGGACTTCATGAGCAATTTTTTCAACCACTTCCCTTCCGAGAAGATCCCGGTGGAAAACAAACTGCTGTACGAGCCGATCGAATCCCCCTATGCCAAGCGGATCAAGGGGATCGCATCCCTCTACGACCGGGTGAGCAAAGCGGTGAGTGACAGCATCAAAAACAATTTTTTCCCTGTGATCCTCAGCGGTGACCACAGCACTTCGGGCGCTTCGATCGCGGGAATCCGGATGGCCAAACCCAAATCCCGCCTGGGTGTGATCTGGATTGACGCGCATGCCGACCTTCACACCCCTTATACCACCCCATCGGGTAATGTGCACGGAATGCCCGTAGCCGCATCGATCAATGACGACAACAAGGAATGCGCGGTACATGAACTGGATGAAGCCACCATACGATACTGGAATCACCTGAAAAACATCGGGCGGATCGCGCCGAAAGTACTCCCGGAAGACATCGTATTCATATCCCTGAGGGATTATGAAAAAGAAGAGGCCAGGCTGATCGATAAATACGGGATGAAAGTGGTCACCACCAAGGAAGTCCGTAATAAAGGAGCGGAGAACATCGTCCGCGCCGTGCTTCGATACCTGGCCGACTGTACGGACATCTATATTTCATTTGACGTGGACAGCCTCGATTCCTCTATCTCCAAAGGCACAGGCACCCCGGTCAGCAACGGCCTGCGGGAACGGGAAGCCGAAGACCTCATCAGCAAGTTCATGCAGAACCGGAAAATTTGCTGCTTTGAGATCTCGGAAGTAAATCCTACGCTCGACAAAGAGAACCTGATGGCCGAAATCGCCTTCAACATCCTACAGCGTAGTGTGAATGTGCTCATGATGAATTAACCCTTCTGAATGAAATACCTGATCCTTTTACTCGGATTTTACGCCTGGATTCCAGTAAGTACAAAGGCCCAGGAACTATCCTGTTCCGATACCATCCATCAATACCGGGAACGATATGTCAGCGAACACGAAGTGGTGCTGGGAGAAGACCGGGTTAATCTCCGCTTTTTTCCCGTTGATACCAGGTATTGTGTAGCAGCTTCCTTTGAGCGGATCTTCGAAGCCCCCTGGTTTCCCATGGAAACCTCGGGCACCCGGAAAAAAACCTACCGGGTATACGGCATACTTCATTTTACATTAAATGATTCCTCTTTAAAGCTGCATATCTACCAGTCAAAAGACCTGCTCGCCGATCCGAAATACACGGACTATCTTTTTATTCCGTTTACGGACCGTACATCGGGTGAAGAGAGTTATGAGAACGGCAGATACATCGATCTCCGTATCGCCGAGCTGGAGAGCGGCACTTACCGGCTTGACTTCAACAAAGCCTATAACCCTTATTGCGCCTATGTCAGCAATAAATACAACTGCCCGGTACCCCCGAAGGAGAACCAGCTGGATATTGCCATCCGGGCCGGGGAGATGAGATATGAAAAAAACCACTGATCGGTGTTACCGGTCTTATTAACGGCAGCCGGGCCGGTCAACAAGGCTATGAAAATGTGTGGCGCAATCCTGTTTCAAAAGACACCGGGTCATATCCCAGTTCCCGGCGCGCCTTTTCAATATTAAAACCCGTTTTCAGGGGCCGGAGGGCAGGTTCCGGGAAATCCGCAGCCGTTACTTTAACCAGCAGGGAAGAATCTAAACGCAGATATTCCGCGGTTTTAAACGCCATTTCATATGGAGTAAGCCAGTCTGTACCCGAAAGATGATAGATCCCGGTGGCTTTTTTTTCGATCATGGATGCCAGACCACCGGCCAGGTCATCGATGTATGTGGGAGTCCTGAACTGGTCGTTCACCACGCGAAAGATTTCGCCGCGCCGGAGTTTGTCGCTAACCAGGGTCAGGAGATTACTCCGACCTGCCGGGGGTTTTCCATATACAAGTACGGTGCGGGCAATGCCCCAGTCATACGGGTAGTTCCGGACCCATTCCTCTGCCAGGAGTTTGGTGACCCCATAATAATTTACCGGACCCGGCACAGCATCTTCCCGGTACATGCCCTGCCGGCCGTCGAAAATAAAATCGGTTGAGAGGAAAAGGAAGTATGCGCGGGAACTCGCGGCCGCAGCAAGCAGATAGCGGGTTCCGTTCACATTGCAATCAAAGGCCTTCTTCCTGTCAAGCTCACAATCGTCGGGTTTGCTTCGGGCGCCCGCATGGATTACAAATTCGGGCCTGTACCGGTTAAACACCCTGCTCAGTTCCGGCTCATCCGTGAAATCCATTTCCTCATAAACAAAACCAGTTCCGGGGTATCCTGGCAAACGACAGGGACCGGCGCCGGTAGCAACGACATCATGACCGCGCCGGAGCAACAGACCGGTCAAATAATGTCCCAGGAAACCGTTGGCTCCGCTGATCAGTATACGCATAATCAAAATTAACCCCGGGGAATGACAAAGGCCGCCGGGGCGGCCTTTGTTTGCGGAGATCAGAATCCCTTTTTATCAGCGGGCTTTGTTCCGGGAAACCGGGGAGTTACGCCCATATTGTAAAAAGAGA
>JBMSNP010000005.1:0-72052 GCA_049421765.1 Chitinophagaceae bacterium | reverse complement strand
CCCGGATCGAAACAAGTGAAACAGATCCCGAATCCATCCGACAATTTTTCAGAACCATCCTCCCACGCACGGAATTCGAAAGCATTTCTTCCGGGGATTTATCTCTCTTGGGAAGGATCCGGATGCTAACCGGGAAAAACCAAGGGTCAGTCATCAGGTGGTTGACCGATCAACTTACCCATTCCGGTTTACCGGTACAGGTACAGGAAACTCTTTTTCATAACCTCCGGCTCTTTATCAGATGGGAAGTGACTCCGGCCATCTACCGGCAACTATGGCTTCCCGCCCCGGACCTTGTTCCCTATATTCACAAAACTTTACTTCGCAAGCCGGTATTTGAAAAGCTGTCAGAAAAAAAACTCCCGCAACCAACAAGACTAAACGGTAAAAAGAAAGAATCACTTACCGATACTGCTCGGGCCGTTCTGGTTTCGTTACACAGGGAAACGGATCCCTTTACCTATGCCGATCCGGAAGGCATCACATTGTTTAAACTTGAACGGGGGCTTTCCGTAGCTCTTTACAGCATGGTTCCTGCCCGGCGGCTTTCCATTGAATCCTATATCGGATACATGGCTTTCAAAAACGGCGTACCGGTTGCCTACGGTGGCGGCTGGATCTTTGGGAAACGGTGCCAGTTCGGAATCAACATTCTCCCTGCCTTTCGGGGAGGGGAATCTGCACAATTATTTTACCAGTTACTACGGGTGTACCGGCAACATTTCCGGGTCGATCGGTTTGTCGTCAAACCCTACCAGTTCGGCTGGCACAACAACGAAGCCCTCCGCTCAGGCGCCTTCTGGTTTTATTACAAGGCCGGGTTTCGCCCGGCAGATGAATCACTCCGGAATCTCGCCGATAAAGAATGGGCGAAAAAAAAATCTGCCCCCGGGTATCGCAGCCCGCTAGCCGTATTAAAAAAGTTTACGGTAGCGGACATGGTGATGGACCTTTCGGAAAGAACGGAATCAAAACCCGATGCGGCTAAAGTCAGTTTACAAATCACGGAATTTATAAACAGCCGGTATGCGGGCAACAGGGAAAAAGCGATCCGCGACTCAGCTTCGGCAACAAAAAAACAACTGGGGATTCGGTCCCTGTCCGACTGGAATCAAACGGAGTTGTACAACTTCCGTGAATGGAGCCTGCTGTCACAGGCTGTTCTGGATATTCGTTCCTGGTCTGAAAAAGAAAAACAAAAAATGGTCGGGTTGATCCGTTCAAGGGCCTTGCCGGATGAAAGGCGATTTATTTTAAAGCTGCAAACTGCCACCCGTTTTTGGAAACACCTCAGAATTTTATTTCCTGAGAGCTGAGCGATTCCTTTTCTGATACTTTTTTTTATACCCAGAATCCTTTGCCAGCAAGTGTTTCAGCCGATACACAAACAGTTGTTCGTGATTTTTTTTTTACAGGTCTTGGAATTTCGAACCTGTTCCCATTATTTTTGCACCAGTTCTTTCCAGTTACTTATCAAGAAAGGCAGAGGGTAATGGCCCGATGAAGCCTTGACAACCTGTTCCGCTCATCCCGGGATAAGGTGCCAATTCCATCCCTGGTTTAAAACCAGGGGCAGATAAGTCAGATTTCAAGCTTTACTTTATTCATTTAAAACATATAAAGCTCATCTGATTTGTCGGGTGAGCTTTTTTATTTCCCCGGCTGAAAAAGCCCCTCTCCCCTTTTCAATAAGTACCTGGCTGAATAGACCAGACCCGTCACCGGCTCAAGAAACGGCATGACCTGATCAATTTGTGTTTTATGCTTACACATGATCCAGTTACTTGCCCCTGATTTCGAGTCTGAATCAAAAAACAATTTTTAACACCATAAAATGTAATCCCATGAGCACACAACGCTTTGAAACACTCCAGCTGCACGCAGGTCAGCAGATCGATCCGGCCACCAAATCAAGGGCCGTGCCGATCTACCAAACCACATCCTATGCCTTTAACAATGCCGAACATGCCGCCAACCTGTTTGGGCTGAAAGAATTCGGGAATATTTACACCCGGATCATGAACCCCACTACCGATGTGTTCGAGCAGCGCATCGCTGTGCTTGAAGGTGGTGTGGCGGCACTGGCCACGGCATCCGGGCAGGCTGCCCAGTTTCTTGCGCTCAACAATATTCTGCAGGCAGGCGATAATTTCGTGACTACCAGTTATCTCTATGGAGGCACTTATAACCAGTTCAAGGTTGCCTTTAAACGATTGGGTATAGAGGCCCGGTTTGCGGATGGCGACGACGCTGAAAGTTTTGTAAAACATATCGACAAGAACACCAAGGCCATTTACCTGGAAACGATCGGCAACCCCCGGTTGAATATCCCGGATTTTGAGAAATTCGCAGCCCTGGCAAGGGATTATGACCTGCCCCTGATCGTGGACAACACATTTGGTGCGGCCGGATACCTTTTCCGTCCCCTGGAACATGGGGCGAATGTGGTTGTGGAGTCTGCCACAAAATGGATTGGCGGTCATGGTACCACCATCGGCGGGGTAATCGTGGATGGCGGGAATTATAACTGGGGCAACGGGAAATTCCCTCAGTTCACTGAACCATCGGAAGGATATCATGGTCTGAAATTCTGGGATATTTTCGGTGAAGGCAACCCGCTGGGGCTGCCGAATATCGCCTATGCCATTCGCGCGCGTGTGGAAGGACTCCGCGACTTCGGCGCTTCCCAGGGTCCTTTCAACTCCTTCCTTCTGTTGCAGGGGCTGGAGACACTCAGTCTCCGCGTGCAAAGACACGTGGACAATGCACTTGAACTTGCACAATGGCTGGAACAACATCCCCTTGTAGACTTCGTGGATTATCCCGGTCTGAAAAGCAACCCTTATCACAAGCTGGCCAAAAAATATCTTACAAACGGCTTTGGCGGTATCCTGAATTTTGGTGTAAAAGGAACCAGGGAAAACGCAAGTAAATTCATCGATTCGCTGAAACTGGCCAGCCACCTCGCAAATGTCGGTGATGCCAAAACCCTGGCTATTCATCCGGCATCCACGACACACGAACAGCTGAGTGGCGAAGAACAACTTTCCGCCGGGGTACGACCCAACCAGTTGCGCATCAGCGTGGGAATTGAACACATCGAGGATATAAAAGCCGATTTCGAACAGGCTTTTGAAGCTGTATTTGCAAAAGCCTTAGCAAGCTGACCCATGCCGGAAACTTTCATTTTCAACAAACCATTCCAACTGGAGTCCGGGGAGATACTCCCCGGGTTCCGTTTGGCCTATACTACCTATGGCCGACTGAACGAAACAAAGAGCAACGTGGCATGGGTATTTCACGCACTTACAGCCAACAGCGACCCGGCTGAATGGTGGCCGGGGCTCGTGGGTACCGGTAAATTGCTTGATCCCTCCTCCAATTTTATCATTTGTGTCAACATACCGGGAAGTTGTTACGGCAGCACAGGTCCGCTGAACATCAATCCCCGGACAGGAACCCCCTGGTACCATGACTTCCCATTCTTTACCACCCGTGATATGATCCGCGCCTACCGGCATCTCCGCATCTCACTGGGCATACAAAAGATCCGGATCGGTATCGGCGGGTCCATGGGGGGACAGCAACTGCTCGAATGGGCGATCGAAGAACCCGGCTTATTTGAACACATTTTCCCGATCGCGACGAATGCATTTCATTCTCCATGGGGAATCGCATTCAATGCCTCTCAGCGGGCGTGTATAGAAACCGATGTCACCTGGAAAAAAAAGCAACCGCAGGCTGGCATGCAAGGGATGAAAACCGCCCGTGGACTGGCCCTGCTATCGTACCGTCATTACGAAACATACCAGAAAGACCAGAGCGAGGCAATTCCGGGAAAACTTGTCGCCTACCGGGCCGAAAGCTACCAGAAATACCAGGGTGAGAAACTGGGTGCCCGTTTCAACGCCTTCAGTTACTACACCCTGAGCCGTTCCATGGACGCACATGATGTGGGCCGGGGCCGGGGACATGCACTCGCCGCCCTTGGTAAGATCAAGGCAAAAACCCTTGTTATCGGAATTTCATCAGACATTCTTTTCCCGGTACGCGAACAGCAGTTTATCGCGGAAGCCATCCCGGGTGCGGTGTTCCGGACCATTACATCCGACTATGGACATGACGGGTTCCTGCTGGAGTATGATCAGATCACAAAACTCCTGCAAGAACACTTCGAGCGGGAGGACCCGCCCAAAACGACAGACCAACCATTAACCATTACACACTTATTCTGACAGCCATGAAAAAACAACTTACCATAGGATTATTCGGATTCGGGGTGGTTGGCGAAGGCCTTTACCGTGTTCTTGAACAAACTCCTTCCCTGAACGCAAGGATCAAAAAAATTTGTATCCGCGAAGCCTCAAAAAAAAGAAATGCGCCGGCTTCGCTGTTTACTACAGACCGGAACGAATTGCTGAATGACACTGAAATTAACGTCATCGTGGAAGTGATTGATGACGCCCAGGCAGCGTTTGACATCGTTTCCGAGGCCCTGCGCTATGGGAAAGACGTGGTCAGCGCCAGCAAGAAAATGATCGCGGAGAACCTGCATGCGCTGCTCCGGCTTCAGCAGGAAACCGGTGGTTCGCTGCTTTACGAGTCCGCTGCCTGTGCATCGATCCCTGTGATCCGAAACCTGGAAGAATACTACGACAACGACCTTCTGCATTCCATGCGTGCGATTGTGAACGGATCCACAAATTTCATTCTCACCAAGATCTTTGAGGAAGGACTTGATTTCAAACAAGCCCTTTTGCTCGCACAACAGTCCGGCTTTGCGGAAAGTGATCCTTCGCTTGACGTGGACGGCTATGATGCAGTGAACAAATGGACCTTCATGCTAACGCATGCTTACGGAATCACGGAAAATCCGTCTCAGCACCTTTTCAACGGGATCCGGCAGATTCACCCGGCCGATGCGGCCGTGGCCGGTTCCCGGAGACAGGAAATCAAACTGGTTGCCCAGGCACAGAAACTCCGGAACGGGAAAGTGGCGGCCTTTGTGCTGCCCCAGTTTGTAGAGAAGAATGACCATCTTTCCTTTGTAAAAAATGAGTACAATGGTGTGGTGATAGAAAGCGGATTTGCCGACCGGCAGTTTTTTTACGGAAAAGGAGCCGGAAGTCTGCCTACCGGATCAGCGGTGCTGAGCGATATTTCAGCCCTGAGCTATGGCTACCGGTATGAGTACAAAAAACTTTATCATCACAAGCCGCATGAACTGACGGATGATATTTTCCTGAAAGTGTATGTAAGTTTTGATGACCTGTCACAGATCCCCCGTGAAAGATTTGAATGGATAGATGAGTGGCACGCACAGGAAGACCGGAAATATCTTTCCGGGGTAATCGCATTCCGCGAATTGAAAGAAAACAGCTGGTGGCGGAACGACGGTATTTCCCTGATCTTGCTGCCCAACCCCGTTGTTGAAGAAACCGTTACCCGCAAACTGAAAAAAAGAAGCCTGGAACTCGCGGGGATTTTTTAATGCAGTGGAAGAAGCCATACACTGCACAGGGCATGCACACCGTTTCTACACGGTGTACATGAATGAATTCTCATTTCATCAATTCATCCAGTTTCCTATAGATAACATCATCTTCACCCACATATCGTCCAACTATCTTTCCCTCCGGATCGATTATCATTTTAGTCGGGAAACCTGCCACACTGAATTGCAAAATATAGTCTTGATCCTTGGTGCTTAACACATGGTGCCATTGATACTGGGGCTTTCCATCAAGGAACTTTTTCCATCGCTCGCCTTTATCAGATTCAGATGCCACGCCCACAATTTCCATTTTACCACTATACTTTTCCAGGTACTCCTTCATTTTAGGCATACCCGCGATGCAAGGTCCGCACCAGGTGCCCCAAAAATCAAGAACCACATACCTTCCCCGGAGTGCGGACAAAGTAAACTGGTTTCCCGAGTATGTATTCTTCGTGCTTATCTCCGGAACAATCTTTCCTGTGGCCGTTGCCGAAAATCCCTCCACCCGCTTTGCCGCTTCACTATAATACACAATATTGGACAGTTTTTCCTTATCCAGACCATTGAACATCTCGGTGGCCACAGCATTAGAAACCTGAGACCGTATCATCATATCCGATAACAGCCATGCTGCTGCCCCTGAAGAGGGGTTGTCTCTGATAAACTGTGTCTTTAACTCAATTACCTTTTTATCCAGCACTTGAATAGTATCCTTCATTCTTTTTACCACATCCAAATCCGTTACCTCCTTCTTAGCAATTGTTACGGTCAGGTTCAAACTTTTATTCAGCATGGGATAAATCACCCTGCATAGTTTTGCAAATCCATTGTTATTCTTCTCGCCGGAAGGATAGGCATCAACGAAATCCTTAATTTCCCCGTTGAACTTCAGTTTATACCCGGGTGCAATAAAAAACTGGAACATGGAGGATTTGGCAGGATAAAACCCGGTACCTGACGTCTTGACCACTTGACTCATCATGGGGCTGATGGCGGCATATAAGAACTTGCTCACAGAAGCAGTATAACTGAAAGATCCGTTTTTAACCGGAATGGAATCCTGAGAAAAACCTCTGGGTAAATCGGCATCATAAATAAACAGCGAAATATACTTGGTATCCAACCCCTTTATTTTGCCTGATATTGAAAAATTGCTTTTCTGTGAAAATGACGAATGACTGGCGAAAATCCAGAGTATGAGTATGATCTTTTTCATTACCTATGATATAACGGGTGAAGACTTAATTAACCTGATTGGCCTGCATCAATGCTTTTCAAGCAATGAATTTATCATCAATTCAAGTGTCGTTTCATTATTTTGACCTATCCGGAAATTTGCGAAAACAATATTTCCTTCCTGGTCCAGCAAAAAATTGGTGGGCTCCCCTTTTACCCCATAATGTTTGGCGGCCCATTCTGAAGTGGCCTTGAGCGGGATAAAACTATACTTAGTGCCTCTCATAAAAGGAAGTACATAATCATCCTGATTGGGCAATACATTTATCCCCAGATAAACCAATTGTTCCGGCGAATACTTTTTGACCACATTTTCAAAATGTGGAAATTCTGCCCTGCAGGGGCCGCAACCCGGAAACCAGAATGTGAGCAAGATCACCTTGCCCTTATAGTCGGAGAGTTTTGCATTTTTCTCAGAGGTGTATAAACCAAGGTCAAATGGATAGGCGGGCTTTGTTGTTTTTGCGCGTATCCCCCAAATATCCCTTTTAACACTTGTTTCATCCTTTCCGGTTTTTTTAGCAAACGTCGCGATATATTCATCCAATTCCGGGGTAGGCGTCTTCGCATACGCCTGCAAAAGCTTTTGATACCCCGATTCCGGGTGGCCGGTTTTCTCCGCCAGTACCGCTTCCAACAGAACAACCTTGTCGGCGAAATAAGGCAATCGGGAAATTTTCAGCCTCATAACGGAATCATATGCTTCTTTATATTTAGCTGCATGAATATCCGACTGAATGGCCGAGTATTTTTTGGCAAATTCATTCATTTCACTCCACCCCCGCTTTAAAATCAAAGACTCGGAGAGAGAGATGGCCTTTTCATATTGATTGGTATATAGATATTGCTCAAATAGGCCGTACATGCCCGACTCTGACCAACTGAACTTTTCAGGGGGGTATTTTAAGCGAAGTTCCTCGTACACCTTGATTTTATTTTCAGCTCCTTTCGTGTCATTGCCAAGCCAGTACAACCCCTGGGCGCCCCGCTCATGTTCTGGAAATCTTCTGACCAGTTCATTTACTTTCGTATGGTAAAAATCAAGGTCTGTACTTCTGAAAGAATTGGCGTAGTAAAAAAAATATGCCGGATTGGATGGATCAGCTTCTGACGCCAACCGCATGTATTCAATCCCTGCATTGTTATCGCCCCATCTTTCAGCATCAATCGAAAGTTTGAAAAAAGCATCAGCATTTTTTGGATCCAGCTCTGCTGCCCTTTTTAAATAGGGGGTAGCTTTGGGGCTTTCATGGTCCCAATACGCCGAGCCCACTGCATAATGCACCGCAAATACTTTTGGAAACTGACTAATCCATATCTTGTACTGTTTGTCCAACATCGCCTCAGCGCTGTCGTAACGGGACTTGTAATCCCGCTCCAGTACAAACAGATTCCCACTCCATCCGAAGGATTTGATAAAAGCGGTATGAAAGCCCAAACTATCCGGATGGGCCTCAACCTTCCTTTTCCATTGATCCACTTCATTCCAGTCAATCGGAACAGGGGGCTTGGCCTGTTGCTGCGAATAAGAATGATTAAAGGTCCCAGTAATAGCCAGTATTATAGTAGCCTTACAGAGACCTTTAATCACCCCGCTCATCCTTCCCATTTGTAATTTTTAAATCGTCTGCGATCAGTACGTATTCTGCATTAAAGCACCTCTACCTGCCAGGATTTCATTGTTATGAATCGGGAGGGCATATCTTCTTGAATTCTTTTCCAGTGTATATGTTTTTACAGGCTGGTTTACATCCGGTCCTGCCAGTGTAAGTGGATAAAACTGCTTCGTTACCACTACATCGTCATTGGGATCTGTATTGTTGTTATATCTCCTTAAATCAAACCAGCGTTGCCGGAAAGGTATTTCGCGTCTTCTTTCGTCGAGGATCTTTTTTACAGCATCCGCCTGTCCTGATGCGACAAGATTTACTGCAGAACCCGGCCTGATCCGCTTAGCACGTAATAAATTAATGGTAGTCATGGCACCGGATACATCACCGGTACGGGCCTGACACTCTGCCTTGATCAGATACATTTCTGCCGTGGTGGGTCCGGACGGAAGCCTGTCTTTGAAAAAGTGAACATAAGCGGGCATTCCGTTCGTGGGTGTATTAGACCCAAAATAATGTGAATAATTCTCTACAATGTGAAACTCATACCTGCGATCATTTGCCTGATCATATAGATTTAATAATTCCTGACTCGGCAAATAAAACCATGATCCGAAATTCTGCATACGGAAGTAGAGAAACTCTTTCCAACCAATCATATCGATCAGGTTTGTCTGATTGTTATGCGTAAATGGAAATTGCAAGGTAACTGAAGGTCCCCCGGTTACTGAATAGGTTGCAGGAGTGCCATAATACATTTGTGTGGGATCATTATAATCCACCAGGGTGCTGTACTCGTTGAGTGCCAGGTTTGCATACCGGAGGGCCTCTGCATAATTATTTCTATTCAGATAATACCGGGCGGCAAAACCGTTTACGGCTGCCGTATTGGAACGCCAATGCTCTGGTCGTCCTCCCACAACCAGGGGTTTCTGAATTTTCAGCGCCTCCTGCAAATCGGCTTCAATATCATTATATGTTTGCTCCAGGGATTGACGGGTGAGATCTTCCTCAAATGAGGTTAACTTTTTACTTGGAAGTCCCATTTCGTTTTTATTGGCATCGGTATAGGGAAGGCAATATGTATTTGCCAATTGCCAATATGCATAACAGCGTACCATGTGGGCATCGGCCTTGATACGCGCCTTTTCAGCTTCTGTTCCTCCCGTTACATTGTCCAGGTTATTCAATATTGCGTTTGCATAAAAGATGTCGCGCCACTCACCTGCGGTGCTGGCCCACAATGCATCTCCCGAAGTGGTAACCGGAGCGAATTCCACATCCCAGAAAGCCCTGAAAATATTAGGCATAAATGTGAAGACCCCCCGCTTAGTATCATAGGTGGTAGCATTCAAACCATAATCATCCGACCCCATCCAAGACTGGTTTTCGTCATTGTAGAAAATTCCGTAGTTCTCCAGAAGAGCGGAAAGTTGCGCAGTCGTTTCAAGTGGCAGCGAAGAATTTTTACTGATCCTTTCGTCCAGAAACTTTTTACAGGATACGGCCCCGGAGGAGAAAAGAGCCAGTGAGCACCAGAGCGCAATTGTGCTTATATTACTATTTTTCATATGAAGTATAATTTATAAATTTTAAAACTGACATTTCAGACCCAGGGTTGTTTTGGGCCGGGGGTTCAAAGTACCCAATTGGTATAGCGGGTCTTCTCCGTACTTGTTCGAAAGGATTACAAATAAGTCGTTACCCTGAACAAAGAACTGGAGATTCCCTAAACCTGTTTTCTTCAATAGCTTATCGCCCAGGTTGTAGGTGAAGTTGATCTCCTGCATACGTACCCATGAAGCAGACTCGCCCAAATATGAAAGATTGTTGTAAAACCTGTCCCAGAAGAAAAATCTTGGCTCTGCGGGATTAATCGGAAGGGTAAGAAGATCGGATGACTTTCCGTTTAAGACATCGCCGACAAATTTATTTGGCAACAACCTCGTCCCTGACCATTGAATCGGATAGTTGAATCCCCTGCGCTGAAATACATGACCAAAGTTTCCGGTAATATTAAGTGTTAAGCTGAAGTTTTTATAATCAAAGTTGGTAATGAAACCCATCGTATACGGGGCAACAAGCGTTCCAACCCGATCAAGATAAAACCGTGCATCGCCGGGCACAAATGTCTGCATGTCATAATTAACTCCGTTGGGACCCAAAACGGTTGGCTGATTTGCCGAGTTAAAACCAGTGTACTTAAACATCCAAAGGGTATTGGCGTTATAGCCGACAACGTAAGAGGCGGTGCTCCGGGCCGTTAATGAGGATGAATTATATTGTGTCAGGAAGAGATCTGTTATTTTATTCTTGTTATAGGAAATATTCAGGTTGCCTCTCCACCGGAAATTTTTAGCAATCTTCAGGCTTGTGCCCACCTCCAGTTCTATGCCACTATTAGTCATTCTCGCTGTATTCAGGAACTGAAAAGTACTACCGTTCACAGCCGGGATGGAAATGCTTGCCAGCAAGTCCTTCCCTTTACGCTGGTAATAATTGATGCTACCGAATAATTTTCCTTTAAACATTGAATAATCAGCCCCGATATTAAATGTAGAAGTCTTTTCCCACCGTAAGGTCGGGTTACCCAAACTGGAAAAGAAGGCAGTGAACTGGTTTGTTAAGCCGTTGGGAGATGCGCTTAAAGATATGAGCGGCTGAAATGAAGTACTTCTGTCCTGGTTCCCGCTGTATCCAAAAGTGGTGCGCAGGGTCAACCGGTCAACAAAATTGACGCCACCCATAAATTTTTCCTTCCAGATCTGCCAGCTTGCCCCTACCGACCAGAATGGATTATATCTGTACTTGGGATCATCGGTAATAAAGTTAGCTCCGTCGGACCTGGCACTGGCTGATACGGTGTACTTGTTATTATACGTATAGGCTGCATTTCCATAGACTGAGAAAAAGCGATCAGTCGAATAGGAAAATGAGTTCGTATACCCGAATCCTGTAATCTGGTTCAGCCAGTTCCGGATGTTTAAATTAGTGGGGGGCAGGGTACCGTTTTGGTTCCCATTTTGTACGGCTCCACCCGGTCCATTCGGGAAATTCCCAAATTGGAGAGTGGCATCATTATATCCATAGGTAGTGGGATGGCTGAAGACCTGTACTACCCGGCTTTGCTGCTCGGTTCCCGCTACAAAATTGATTTCATGACGAGATCCAAAAACACGGTCGAAACGGACCAGATTCCGGAAATTCCAGGCGTCAGTCCGCGACCTCGACTGGGACAGCATCTGACCCTTTGGCAAGTTCGGGATCGGACTGGTCGTATACGCTCCGGGCAATCCAGGATTCCAGAAAGAAGCCTGATTTACAGTAATCCTTACGGTATAACTGTTTGTATCGTAGAGATTTCTCGTTTCCGTATTGAATCGCTCGTACTGGATACTTGATTCGATAGACAACCCCTTTAACGGCTTCAACACCAGCCCCGACTGAACCCGTATATTTAAGTCCATCTGTTCCTGGCTACGACTTTTTGTTTCCCTTACCGGATTATAGCTCCAGTCTGAATACGGGAACAGATGCGTCGGAACCTGACGGGTAACAGCAGGTGTGTAATATCTTATGGAAGTATGCGGGTAACTGCCGTCTGGGTTTTGGAGCATCTCATAGGGAGCCAAGGATTGAATTTCTGCCAGAGAGCTTCCGTTATTCGTAAACTTGTTGTATTGTACCATGGTACTAAACGAAAAATCCAGCCATTTAGTAACGGTAATGCCATTTCGATAGTTCAGCATCAGCCGGCGGTTATAGGTCTCACGAAAGTTGGACTGATTCTGCTCAAATAAAAGGGATAATGCGTTGCTGGCTCGCTGAGTAGAACTAAATAAACTCAGGTTATATTGCCGGGTTACCGGATTAGCCAGTAACAAATCACTGATCTGGCTCCTGTTATCGAGCATTTTGAGGCTGTCCAGGATAAAATCACGCCTGGCTGGAGTCATGAACCCCAATTTCGTTTCATTCAACGCAATCTGTCCCGGTGTCCAGGTATAACCAAAATTACTTTGCACGTTGCCTGCGTTGGTAAGCGCCCCCCATTTGTCGAATGCCAGTTTCTCATATTCCACCTGTTCTGCGGAAGTGGCATGCGGCCGGGAATAGTCAAGATCAATCTTGCCTCCAACCCTTATAAAAGTTGAAAACTCAACACGAAGGGGTGTCCCTTTTCTGGCGTTTTTGGTTGTGATGACAATCACCCCATTTACTGCCCTGGACCCCCAAATGGAAGCTGCAGCGGCATCTTTCAGAATTGTTACAGACTCAACATCATTTGGATTTACCGATGTGTATGATCCCTGAATGGGAAATCCATCCACGACAACCAAGGGTTCCTGGTTGGCATAAAGCGTAGACAAACCCCGGATTTGGAAAAAGGGATTCCCCTCTTCATCCATCCTCAAGGCCTGCACACCTGCGGTGGTGCCGATGATCCGGGCTGAAATATTTGTAGATGGTTTCTCCAGCTGTTCTTTACTGACGACACCAAAGGTACCTGTCGCCCTTTCCTTGGGTATTGTTTGATACCCGGTAGATACAAGTACAACCTCCCCCAGCGTGTCATTTCCAGCAACCAGGGATACGGAGGCAGTAGATTCATTGGCTCCCACTTCCACTTCCCGGCTATTCATCCCCACATAAGAGAAAACCAGGATTTGCTTTCCGGCAGGAACGGTAATACTATAGTTACCGTTTGCATCGGTCGAGGTTCCGCCAGTTCCATTTTTAACAACCACCGTAACTTTTCCAAGTGGTTGATTATCAGGGCCTGTTACTTTCCCTTTAATGGTTCTCGAAGTCTGGGCGACCAGGGTGAGTGTGAGTGCGAATGTGAACAGCAGCGTAATAAGCAGTTTCATACTTTCCAAATTTTAAGTGTTAAAAGTATTTTCTCATGCCATTCATAACTGGTCTATTACGCTATATGATACTATTTATCCATGAACCTGCCTTGTCACAATTCATGTATGATTTAAGCATGTTTGTCCATAAATATGCCGGGCCGGAACGGTTGGCCTCTTTCCGTTTATCCAATTTTTACTACATTGACAATTCAATATTTACGAAGAGGAGAATGAACGCAGAAATTTTTATCAAACCCGGCTGGCGGAATTTCCTGATCTCTCTGCTTATCTGGTATTTCGCAGTATTCCTGTATTCGATAATTGGAGATTCAAACTTTTCCATCTGGAGCAAATTGTTATTCTATACCCGATTCAGTTGGCCAAATTTCCTGTTGTGTTATGTCATCATTGTTTGGCTCATCCCGAATTATCTTTTAAAAAAGCGCCTGGCGAGTTTGATTCTTATTTATTTCATCTTGTTGACATGCTATAGTTTTATAAAATATTATAACAATATCTGGCAGGAACCCGAGATGTACTATCTCTACTATGACACCCCGGCTGGCAGCCGGCTCATCGTGAAAAAATTACCTGAAGTATTTACGGATGAACTAATTCGTGGTCTTCAGTTTTCTTTCATAGCATTCTCTTACCGGTTTTTCTTCGATTGGGCTATTATTGAACGGATTAAAAGAACGCTTGAAAATCAAAAATTAAAGGCCGAACTAAAGTCTTTGAGGCACCAGTTAAACCCACATTTTCTTTTCAATACCATTAATGACATTTACTACCTGGCCATTATAAAATCTGACAAAACACCTGATGCGTTGCTTAAGCTTACCGATCTTCTGCGCTATGTGCTTGATGAAAAAGAGGATCTGGTGCCTTTAAGCAAAGAAATCTATCACCTGCAAAAATTCGTTGAGCTTCATCATTTAAGATTTCCGGATGAAGTGATCGACCTGAATGTGGATCCTGCAGTTCTGGCTTCATCACTCGAAATACCACCCATGATATTGTCTACATTTGTCGAAAACGCTTTTAAGCACGGACAGCCCGGCACGCCGGAGGATCCGATTTTAATAGATATCAAAATAAGCGAAAGCAAATTAATATACCGGGTGGAAAATAAAATAAAGCCTGACAAGTACAAGGACGAAACAAGCGGAATCGGCATGCCTAACCTGCTGAAACGCCTACACTTGCTTTATCCTGGAAAATATACAATTTCGTATAAGAAAATCGACTCTAAATATATTGCTTACCTTGAAATACAATTAAATTCATGATTAAAGCTATTGCCATTGATGACGAGCGGAATGCTCTCGGGATAATCACAGAATTCTGTGACAGAATCCCGGATATGCAATTAGCTGGTGTTTTCTCAGACCCGCTGAAAGCGCTGACATTTCTTTCAGGCAATCCCGACATAAATTTGATTTTCCTGGATATTCAAATGAGCAAGTTGAATGGGTTGCTGCTTGCGCAAAAGGTGAACACCGAAAAATTGAAAATAATTATCACTACAGCATACCCGGATTATGCCTTACAGGGATACGAAATAGATGTTGTGGATTATCTGCTGAAACCGTTCTCTTTTGCACGATTTGAACGGGCCATACAGAAAACCCGGGACATTATGAGTGTAAACAAGGATCCCCAAGATTCAATGAACAAACGTCTTATTCCTGCATACGATGATTTTATTTTTGTAAAGACAGACTACAAAATTGTAAAAATCAGGCTATCGGAGGTTCTATTCATCGAAGGATCGGGCAACTATATCACCATCCACACATCCAAGGGCAAGATCCTTACCCTGCAGAATCTGAAGCATTTCGAAGAGCAACTCAAACCTTACCAATTCGTTCGGATTCATAAATCATATATAGTGTCGGTCAATCAGATTGATTCTATTGAGAACAAATATATTCGGATCGCCAATCATGAATTGCCGATAGGAGAATCGTATAAAGATGAGTTCCGGGAATTTATGAACCGTAATTTTAAACAATTCTGATTCTTTTCCGGCCGGGTACCTGGATTTATCCTCCCTGAAATATTCAACCCGGCGTAACAATCTAACCGGATGCCAGCACTGAGTCGCCGGTTCCCGGTTTTTTCATTCCTTCGCTTAAGCCAGCCTGCTGGTCGCGATGATGGATAAAAAAAACCCCGGCTGAAGCCGGGGCATTTTTTCGTCGGGAGGACAGGATTCGAACCTGCGACCCCGTGGTCCCAAACCACGTATTCTACCGGGCTGAACTACCTCCCGAAAGTTCGGATATTTAGCCGGGCTGAACTACGGCCCGATTCGCCATTACAGCGGGGTGCAAATATACAGTCTGGAAGGTTAAGAACCTTTTCTTTCTCAAGCCGGGTTTTGATGACCAAATTGAGAGGAAAGCAGTTATGAATTCACAAAAAAATTATTAAAACCGCTTTTCAACGGACATAAAGGCAGATCCGGTCG
Organism: Chitinophagaceae bacterium; assembly: GCA_049421765.1. Classification (GTDB taxonomy): domain Bacteria; phylum Bacteroidota; class Bacteroidia; order Chitinophagales; family Chitinophagaceae; genus JJ008. Next base: position 56,380 of record JBMSNP010000005.1, on the reverse strand, counting down.
GATTCACGTTCCGGCAATTCTTATCTTTGCAAAATGCTTAATATTTCTCACCGGGGCGAGCAAATGCCCGCTTCGCCCATCCGGAAACTGGTGCCCTTTGCCGAGGCCGCCAAAAAGAAAGGTATTAAAGTGTATCACCTCAATATCGGGCAACCCGATATTGAAACACCCCCTGCTATCCTGGATGCCGTTCGGCATGCGGATATCCGGGTATTGGAGTACAGTCATAGTGCCGGAAACGAATCGTACCGCCGCAAACTGGTTGAGTATTACAAATCGGTAGGGATTGATGTTACCCACAACCAGATCCTGATCACCACCGGCGGTAGCGAAGCAATCATGTTCGGCTTTTTTGCCTGCCTGAACCCGGGTGATGAAGTGATCATCCCCGAACCTTTTTACGCCAACTACAACGGTTTTGCCTGTGCGGCTGGCGTACAAGTGGTTCCGATCACTTCGCATATCGAAACGGGATTCGCCCTCCCACCTATTTCGGAATTTGAAAAAGTGATCACCCCGAAAACCCGGGCCATTATTATTTGCAGCCCCAATAACCCGACGGGCTATCTATACAGCCGGGCAGAAATGGAAGCCCTCAAAGAAATCTGTATCCGCCACAACCTGTACCTGTTCAGCGATGAAGCCTACCGGGAATTTTGTTACGACGGGGAATATGTCAGCGCCATGCATCTGGAGGGACTGGACCAGCACGTTGTGCTGATGGATACCATATCAAAAAGATACAGCGCCTGCGGAGCCCGGCTGGGAGCATTCGTGACCCGCAATAAAGAAGTGTATGAAACCGCCCTGAAATTCGCCCAGGCCCGACTCAGTCCGCCCGGGCTTGCCCAGATCATGGGTGAAGCCGCGGTGGATCTTCCGGCCTCATATTTTGACGCGCCGCGTGCGGAATACCTGAAGCGCAGAAACCTGATGGTGGAGCGGCTGAATAAAATGGACGGGGTGTTTTGCCCGAACCCCGGTGGAGCGTTTTATGCCATCGCCCGGCTACCGATCGATGACAGTGATATATTCTGCCAGTGGCTGCTCGAGAAATTCTCACATAACAACCAGACGGTGATGCTGGCTCCGGCCACGGGATTCTATGGCACAAACGGGCTGGGTAAAAACGAAGTAAGGCTTGCTTATGTCCTGAATACCGATGACCTGGATGCCGCGATGGATTGCCTGGAAATGGCATTGCGCAATTATCCCGGTCGAGTGCTCTCCGGTGAAATGAAAAAGTCCGCGGTCTCCTGAGTTGTTCGGCTTTCTATTCAATATACTACCAGTTTACCGGTTTTGACAGACCGGGTGTACCCGGCCAGCCGGACCAGGTAAATACCGGGAGGCAGTGATGCAGTTTCAAATTCAAGGATTCCGCCTGCGGTAAATCCAATCCCCCGGATCTTCCTCCCGGCTGCATCAAACAATTGCAGTTCTCCCTGTTGCATATCATTCAGCAAAACCCTGAATGGCTGTCCGCGCCTTACCGGGTTGGGATATACAAAGATCCGGTCCTCCGATACATAAAGTACTGTTATGAGATCCGATGCGATCCGGGTTCCGTTGATCGTTTCAAGATAAGTACGGTATGAAGTGGCACCGGTACGCAAGTCCGGGTCGTAGAGTGTATATAAAAGCGATGCAGGATTGTTAAAATCCCGGAATATTACGGAATCCTTTCCCGAATATTTCACTACAATAACGCGACGGATATTAAAAAGGGATCCGAGTTCAAGCTGCACCCGGGCTGTACCCGCCGACTGATCGGCATAAAAAGACCGGAAATAACAATCCAGACCCTGCGTGGTATAATTGAGCGCATAGCTCTTCACTCCTTCCCGGCCCGATTTCACAGGGGCCACTGCATAATACAACGAAGGATTGGAGGGGATCTGAAGCACGACCGATGTATCCGTGATCGTGTTCATTAGCTCCAGGTACCGGGATCCAAGCCGGTAAATCCGATACTGGCCTGCCCCGGTTACCCGGTGCCAGTACAACTGGAATGAATCCCGGCAATGAAATCCGACGGATAGATCCGGGCGGGTTGAAATAACAACAGTATCAGTTTCGTAATTGTTACCCGCCACCATACGCACCAGGCAGGGTGTGAAAAGTGACGGCGTATTCCATTTGTAATAACCTGTTGCAAGATTAACGCCGGGCTGGATTGATTGCCAGCTCGCTCCCCCGTCGGTACTGTATTGCAGGGTTCCTGTTGCCGCAGCCAGGGTGCTCTTCCAGCGAAGCACATTCACTTGTCCACCCAGCAGCGGATCATCTCGCATGGGATATTTCCATTCAAACCGTTCCTTATCCTCCACCTGCCAGGAGATACTGAATTCCTGTTGGGCTGTTGTGATTATAGTTCCGCGTATGCGGACCTGGTAAGTGCCGGCCACGGGGTTATCGATACTTACCTGTTCCAGGTTATTCAGGTCATCTCTTTTTCTTGTTGCTGGTTTGGCAAGCGAATCCGGGTGGGGAAAGGAACTGAGTACCCAGGGCAAAAAATTTTGCAGCCCGCCCGGGGAGGTCAGGATAAGATCCAGGTCGTTTACAAGGGCCCGGTTTGCATTGACGGCCGCGGGAGGATCTGTCCAGGCCAGGGTAACTTTGACCTGGTTGCTACCGGCCGGTACATCCAAATTATAGACAAGTTCCTGCGCCTGCTGAATTGTGCCGGTGGCATAACGACCAGCCACCAGTGTATTTACCGAAGCCTCCGCATTAAGCGATCCATAACCCGATTGGTAGTCAGGACCAGTTGCTGCGATATAATCTGCACTGTTTACCAGCAATGATTTTACCAGGGATGCAGGCGGACTGATCCCTCCATGAGATAAGCGGTAAGCATCCTGTAATACGGCAACCACCCCGCTGGTCAGCGCTGCCGCCCCCGAACTGCCGTCCTCACCCAGGGCTACCAGTTCGGGTTTGACCCGTCCGTCATAAGCCGGTCCTTTTGAACTCATGGGGCCGGGGATTGAAAAAGAATCAGTGGCTCCCACTGTAATGATATTTTTAGCCATTTTAAACTGACCGGTAAGATTCGCGTACCCCGAAATACCCGTGTAGGGACCGGAGGTGGATGCCTGCCCGCCACTGTTTCCTGCCGAAAAAACATGGACCAGCTTATTGTCACCGCTTGCCTGTAGGTCATACGCCACGGCTTCCGGTCCGTAATAATTTTCAATACCGGTTCCGTAAGAATGGTTCTGTACGCTCACCCCGTATAACTGATAAAATGTAGCGGGATCGGGCAGCAGGTTACTGAATGAAGAGGAAACGATCCGGCTTCCCCAGGCAGCTCCCCTTGAAGCGTACCAGGAATTGCCAGCCCCCGCCGCGATCGTGGCCATAATGGATGCATGGCTGTTATTGGCAATTGAGGCGGACGGGTTTACAAGCACACGGCCCCGGTAATCAATATCGGTCGTGTCGAAACTGTTTTCCTTGATACCCATGACCACGGAATTCCCGTTTAGCCCGGGATACAATTTCAGGAGCAGATTTATCTTATTTACAGACCCATCCATCGTACCCGTGAAAAGTTCCGGGCTGGCTTTTCGAACCTGGTCAATAAAAACAGTGCTGACCCATCCTGAAATCCGGTTGATCCAGCGAACCGGCGTAACAATGAATTCCAAATTCAGGGGGGCGTACCGGCCGAGAATAACAGCACCCCTCAGCGCCTGAACAGAATCCAGGAATGCCAGGGGATTGCTGGTGATTACCTGTAAATTGACAAGCGAATCTGAACTTAATGATAGATGAAGCACCCGGACGGCAGGCGAAAGCTTTAATTCATCCTTTTCTGGAAATCCCTGGGCCCGGGATGAAATTCCTCCGCATAAAATGATAAGGCCCAACAGGATACTCTTGCGGATCAAGGGCCGGATATGTGCAGATGAGGACATGCAAACAAAAATATTGAATTCGCTATAGCATCAGGCCATAATCTTTGGACCGTAAATTTACGTTTCTGAAAACCGGGTCTTGTGTAAAATTTTCATTGCGCAATTCAAGAAAAAGATAATATCTTTTCTCACTGATTTAAACCCCACATTAAACACAAAAATCTTTTATGAAAAGAACAACCCATTTTCTAATGCTTCTGCTGATGTCAGGATTTGTATTCACTTCCTGTCAGAAATCCACCAAGGATCCCGTTTCCGAAGAAATTTCCCAGGATGTGATCATGCAACTCCGGGATCTCGGTTATGGCACCAACAATGTACAGAAAGTGGAAGAAGGTTATCTGGTGGAAGGTGATATGATCATCACACCCGAAATGCTGAACAGTCCTTCCAGTTCGACCAAGCTGCTGATTGCAAATAACGAACAGTATCGCACCACGAACCTGGTAAATGCCCCCCGCAATATTACAGTCAGTGTCAGTGGTTCATACAGCTCCGGCTTTTCCAGTGCCGTAGACGCAGCTATTGCCAGGTATAACGCTGAAAGTCTTCAGCTTACTTTTTCCCGGGTCGCCAGCGGTGGAAACATTAATATCCGGATCATAAATACCGGTCAGTATATTGCGTCGGCAGGTTTCCCCAGCGGAGGCAACCCTTACAATGAAATCAAGTATGCCAAGAAATACACCACTTATAGTCTTGGTTTCATGACCACTGTGCTTGCGCATGAAATGGGACATTGTATTGGCTTCCGTCATACTGATTACATGGACCGTTCTTACAGCTGTGGTACAGGTGGAAACGAGGGAGCCAGCACAGTAGGCGCCATTCAAATTCCAGGTACTCCTTCCGGGCCCGATGCCGCTTCCTGGATGCTGGCATGCCTGAGTGCCACCACCAACCGGCCTTTCAATCCAAACGACAAGACCGCATTAAACTACCTCTATTAATAATTTATTCTTCTGATAAAAAACCCCGGTACAAAGCCGGGGTTTTTTTTATATACAGGAAATGCAAAAATCAAAACCAGCGTTTTCAAATATTGATCATTCGGCTTTTCCCGTCCATCAGTTCCGGAAGAAATGACCTGTCTATAATGGAAAAAGGGATCGGGGGCGCGGGTTCCTGGCCGAATTCATTCAGGATAAGACGCCACCATCCCACGTTCTTCCATTTTCCCAGTTTGTATCCCACCTGTTCATAGGTGGCAAAATACCTGAAACCGCATTTTTAATGGAAGTCCCCACTTCGATCATTGTGAAGGTTGATAACGGCATATACATTCCGGTAACCCTGTCTTTTAAGAATTTCGAAAAGGCATTCATACAGGGCCCTGCCCACACCGGCGCCCAGAAAATCGTCATGCAGGTATACCGAGGATTCGACACTCCACTGGTAAGCCACACGCTCCCGGTAACGCGACGCGTAAGCATACCCCGTGATCATGCCGTCCTTTTCACATACAAGCCAGGGCCAGTTTTGCAAATAACCGGAGATTCTTTCCGCAAAAGACGCCTCCGAAGGAACTTCCGTTTCGAAAGTAAGAGATGTATCACGAATATAGGGCGCGTAGATGGCCAGGATCCCGGCAGCATCGGCAGGAGTGGCTAATCGGATGCTGATCATGAAAACGAAAATACTCTCTTTGAAAGAATTGTCACAGGATATCTGGACGAATACTTTTACCATTGCCTGAACAAATGATCCCCGGCTTTTTATTTCAAACTTATGTTGATTGTTAACGGAGCATAACCGAAATTTGAAGCATGCTGCATATCTCCGGATTCCTGGCTTGTGCCACGGTTATTTTTTTCGCCGGCAAAAGGCTGGCTCACTATGGCGACCTGCTTGCCGAAAAGACTGGGATGAGCAGGGGCTGGATCGGTTTGATCCTGATGGCCTCGGTCACTTCCCTGCCGGAACTGATGGTGGGAATCAGCTCCTCTGCCATCGTAAAGTCGGCCGACCTGGCAGTGGGTGATATCATGGGAAGTTCCGCATTCAACCTCATGATCCTGGCAGTGCTGGATGCCTTTATCCCCAAACAGCAACCGCTTTTCGGAATCGCTTCCCCCAATCATATGCTGAATGCGGGGCTGGGGATCATCCTGATTACCCTTGTGGGTTTTGCGCTGTTTCTTCCCCAGGATTACCCAGTGTCTCCTTATATCGGGTTGTCAAGTATCATTTTCGTTGTGGTGTACTTCATCTCGATCCGTATGATCTATAAAAATGAGCAAACCCATCGCTCCCCGTTTGTTTTATCTGAACAGGAAAAAGAACCGGGAACACCGCTCAGCGTTCGCCGGATCATTTTATGGTATGCCCTTTTTGCGGGGGTGATTATTCTTGCCGCGCTGGCCCTTCCTTATTTTGCCAACCAGATCGCGGAGGATACCGGGCTGGGTAAAAGTTTTGTAGGGACTTTTTTCCTGGCGGTATCCACATCATTGCCGGAAATCGCAGTATCGATCGCTGCGGTAAGGATGGGTTCAATCGACCTCGCTGTTGGCAACCTGCTGGGAAGCAATATTTTCAATGTACTGATCCTTGCGATCGACGACCTGGTGTATCCAAATGGATTGATCCTCAAGGACGCTTCCGACTTCCTGCTCATCTCCGTATTCAGCACCATCCTGATGTCGGCCATCGTAATCATCGGGCTGAGTTTCCGGGCCAAAGGGAAACGCTATTTCCTGGCCTGGGATGCTGCTGCCATTTTCCTGATCTATATTGTAAACCTGTTATTCCTTTATCATTTCAGTTCCTGAGTTATCCCCGGAAAAATTCCCTTATTCAGTAAGCAGCCCTGTGCTAACCATAATCAATTTTGAAAATCAACAGCTTTTATCCGGGGAAAGGTTCCCGCTAACCGACTTGTGAGTTCAGGCGGGGATGATCTGTGTGTATCAGAGCCAGAAATCTAAAGCTCATATCCTTAAAACAAAAGGCCCCACATTGGAGCCTTTTGTACCGGGGAGCAGACTTGAACTGCCGACCTCAGGGTTATGAATCCTGTGCTCTAACCAGCTGAGCTACCCCGGCAATCGGGCGGCAAAAATAAAGGTTTTGGACCGATTATTTAAAGAAAACCTCCCCTTAAAAGGGGAGGTCCTTTCTTAAACCGTCCTTAATTATAGCAATTTTTAATTGTCGGTGGTGATTACTAATTAAACGTAAAAACAGCCCCAGGTTTTACTAATAAGTTGTGAAATCCTGATCCCGGGCTCAGGTAAGACCTGTTTCGTAATGTGGCGGGGGAATCTCCACATTATCAAACCCCTTCCTTATCAGCCTTCTCTGAAAATCCTGCTGTACATTGTATTCCCCGTGCACCAGGAACAGCTTTTTGACCTTCTGCGGATCCTGGCAGGCCAGCCACTGGCAGAGGTCTTCGTAATCCCCGTGGGCGCTCATGCTCCGGATTGCCCCGATCTCCGCATGCACTTCGTGCTGCACCCCGAAAATGCTGACCTCCTTTTCACCCGCCATCAACCTCCCGCCCAGGGAACGGGGCTCGCAATACCCGGTAAACAGAATGGTATTCCGGCTGTTCTCAATGTTGTTGCTGATATGGTGCTTCACCCGACCTGCATCGGCCATTCCGCTGGCGGATATGATCACCATGGGACCATTCATAAAATTGAGTTGCTTGGATTGCTCCACGGTTTTTACATATTTTAAACCCCGGAAAGAAAAAGGATCATGGTCCGTCTTCATGATCTTCTGGATGGTCTTGTTAAAATATTCGGGATGGCTTTTCACAATTTCGGTTGCTTCGATACTAAGGGGGCTGTCCACAAAATAATCCAGGTCCGGAAGACGGTTTTCAAGTTCCAGTTGGTTGAACGAATAAAGGAGTTCCTGGGTGCGGCCAACACTGAAAGCAGGCATGATCAGTTTTCCCTTTTTCTGTAAACAGGCTTTTTCGATCCAGCGCAACACCATATCCGGCGTAGTCAGGTTGTTGTCATGCAGGCTGTTCCCATATGTGGATTCCAGGATGATATAGTCCGCCTGGGGGAACACACCGGGTGATTTGAGGATCACGTCCCGGTACCGGCCCACGTCCCCGCTGAAGGTCAGGCGGAATTCCTTTCCGCCCTCACGAATCTTCAGGTGCACACAGGTGCTCCCGATGATATGTCCCGCATCCGTAAACATGGCATCCACATCGTCCATGACAGGATACCACTCCCCATATCCCCTTTCTTCCAGGAAAGCCAGGGAGTTCTCGGCATCCTCCATCGTATATAGCGGGCGCAGGTATGTCATCCCCTCAGCAGACCTTCTCTTATTCACATACCGGATATCATCTTCCTGGATTTCCGCGGAATCACGGAGGAGCACTGAAGTAAGATCCTTTGTGGCGGAAGTGCAGAAAATTTTTCCCGAAAACCCTTCTGATACCAGCCGGGGAATCAGGCCGCTGTGATCGATATGCGCGTGCGACAGGATCATCATATCCACTTCGGCAGGATCGAACCCGAAATCCCGGTTGAGAACATCGGTTTCCCGGCCCAGCCCCTGGAACATTCCACAATCGAGCAAAATTTTCTTACCGTTCTTCAGGGTCAGCAAATGTTTCGAACCGGTGACGGTTCGGGCAGCCCCGTGAAATGCGATCTTCATAATCCATCCTCCTGCCGGAAATAAACCTTCGTTTTTCCCGGCCTTTTATAATTAATCAGCCTTTGCCTTTCACCTTGAACGACCAGGTAATAAAAAATTCAGAGACTACTTCCCCCTCCGGGTTCCGCCCCACCGACCTGGCCCGGATCACGCGGGATTCCCCTGTCCGGATGGTCTCCTCCACGGCCTGTCGGAAAAGATCCCCGTCCTCACAAATGAAAGAAGTGCGCCTGGTGGCCTTCTTGAAATATTCGGATTCCACTTTCACAACCAGCATCGAAACCGGAGGCCGGATCTTATAAAGTTGTGCCATGGCCAACGTCCCGGTACTCATTTCCGCGGCCATGCTCAGGCAGGCAAAATAGGTTGAACGAAACGGATTTTGTGACAACCACTTGTAAGGCACCGTTACCCGGCATCTCGAATCACTGATTTCACGCACCCGCACGCCAGCCAGCCAGGCAGCAGGGAGGCGAGCGATAAGAAACAAACCGAAACGAAACGGGCTCCGTACCAGGCGCAGAAATTCTTGGGTATGCGGGTTTATCATTTTTCCTTGTAGTTTCCGGGATCCAGGGCTGCCGGGGACCAGTTATAAAAAAACTCTTTTACTTTTTCCTGGCTGTAGCTTTTCCCTTCTTCGAGATAAGCAGAGTTCTGTGTATGTAGCAGGCTCCCTTTCCCGTCGAGAATCAGGAAAACGGGGAATCCGAAACGCTGGGGGAACCCGAACTTTGCAAGCAGCTTATTGTTATAATTTTCTGGACTGTAATTCATGTGATACACCACATAGTTCGCCTTGACAAGTGAGTCCATGGCGGCATCCCTGGTTACAAATTCATTAAAACGGGCGCACCAGATACACCAGTTTCCCCCGATCTGGATGAAAACATGTTTTTTATTTTTTTTGGCTTCCCGGATCACCTCTTCGATCTTTTTTTCCGCATCCTCGCCGGGTTTATACAGGTTAAACTTTTTCATATCCTGGGAAAAAGCCGAACAGGAAACCAGTAAAGCCAATATCCAGATACCCTTACTTAATTTATTCATCATACTGTATTTGGTTTTATCGCTTATCGATCGTGACCACGCAGGCCACGGCTGTGCTTGAATTGGCACCCACCTTCAAATAGATCATCCCGACTCCTGTATTGCTGAACCGTGCCGGGCGGATCAGGATGCCTTGCAAGGCCTCGTTTAACTTACCGGGGTAGACCGGACGGCAGAGATCATTCGGGTCGTCTGTCATTGGATTCGGCTGATAATGGATTCAGATAGGGTTTTCCGTAAATTACAAGTTAAGATGATTTACCGAAAAAGATGGCCTTTGCGTTCGCAATAATTTATCCCCGGGTGTCCGAATTAATGCAAAGAATCATCAACTTTGGAGATGATTTGCATTGATATGAAAAAAGCTATTATATCCTTTTTATCTCTAGGCCTGGCAGGGGCGCTCTTTTCCCAGAAAGTAAGCAGTGCGCTCCGTTTTGGCCAGGGACAGGTTCTTCAGGTTTCCCTGCAGGTTAACACCACCATTTCGCAACAAGCCATGGGCCAGGCCATCGATTTTACCGTGGATGCAACCGGCGATCATCATTATAAGGTTACCAACAGCACCGACGATAACAGTACGCTCAGCCATGTCATCGAACGGGTCCGGTTCTCTTTCGACGGGATGGGACAGAAAAGGAAGTTCGATTCCGGCGAGGAAAAGGACATGAACGGCCCTTTCGGGAAACCGGTTAAAGAACTGCTGGAAAAAAAATATGACATGGTCGTAGATCCGGCGGGCAAAACCCTGATGACCCTGCCGGAAAAAATAGAACTGGGTGCTGGGGACAGTCGCATGGCCATAATCCGGAATATGTTGAAGGATGTATTTGGCCTGGCCGAGCCACCTCCGAAAGGAAGAGCCAGTTTTTTCCAGGTATTACCTGAAACTGAAACCGGCAAAGGAGAGCCATGGACCGTTTCCTATTCACAGGGCCCGGATAAATTCAATGCGGCGTATACAATATCGGATATCAATGATTCAACCATCGTTGTTGACTTTGCAACCAGCTCTGTCACTGTCAGCAAGGCCGAAATGATGGGAAACGAGACCATTACGACCATGAACAATAAATCAACGGGTAAGATCATCGTTGACCGGGTCTCCGGCATCCTGAAGGAAAAAACGGAAGAGACAGAATCAAACGGAAATACGGAGTCTTCTTTCGGCACATTACCCGTTACTTCCCGGACCCGCACCGTTATTTCGGTTCGCCCGGTTCAATAACCCGGACTAATACACCTGGTTTCGCAGGAGATCATCCAGGCTATCCCTTTTGCGGATGAGTTGTACGTTCCCTTCGCTGAACATGACTTCAGCGGGACGGAACCTGGAATTATAAGTTGAGGCCATCTCGAATCCATATGCACCCGCATTCAGGAAACCCAGGATATCGCCTTCTCGGATCTCAGGCAGTTCCCGGTCCGTGGCAAAAGTGTCGGTTTCACAGATATTTCCGGTAACAGTATAAATCTTCGGCTTCCCGTCGGGGTTGGAAAGATTGACGATATGATGATAGGCATCATACATCATCGGGCGTATCAGGTGGTTGAGACCGCTGTTTACTGCCGCGAATTCGATCGTACCGGTATCCTTCAATACGGTTACTTCCGCCAGCATGATCCCGCACTCACTTACCAGGAATTTACCCGGCTCAAACCACAACCGGAATTTACGTCCGTCTGCCACCGGGTGATTCGCAAAAGTCTCCCGGATTCTCCGGGCCAGCAAAGTCAGGTTTGTTTCCTGTTCGCCGGGTTCATACGGGACTTTAAACCCGCCCCCCAGATCGATGATTTCCAGGTCGGGGAAATGCGGGATCAGGTCAAATAAAATTTCAATCCCACGGACAAAAACATCCGGGTCTTTGATATCACTGCCGGTATGAATATGCAAGGTCCGGATCCGGAGCTGATGGTTTTTCATGATCGCCTCGATCCGGTCGAGTTGATCCACGGGAACCCCAAATTTGCTGGTATCATGTCCTGTGGAGATCTTGAGATTTCCGCCGGCCATGATATTGGGCCGGATCCGGATTCCCACCGGGTAGGTATCCCTGTATTTCTGCCCGAATTTCTCCAGGTTGGATAAACTGTCGATATTGATATGGACCCCGGCAGCAACAGCTTCCTCGATCTCGGCAAATGCGATCCCGTTTGATGTATAAAGGATCTGATGGGGTTCAAACCCCGCAACCCGGGCTAGTTTCACCTCATTGATGGAACTGCAATCCACCTGGCAACCGGTAGCCCGTATATAGCGGAGAATACTGATATTGGTAAGCGCCTTACACGCATAAAAGAACTGTGTTTCGGGCTGCGGAAAAGACGCGGTCAGCTTTTGGTATTGTTCTTTTATCTTATCTGCATTATACACATAAAGGGGCGTGCCGTATTCACGTGCCACCTGGAGTAACTGATCTCGGGTTAATAATTCCGGCATGGCTGCGAATATACTGTAAACAAGTATGCCACCCGGGGGGTGGCATATACACGAAATAAAAAATAAGTCAGTTTTCCTCTCCTTCGGCAGGGTCCGAGTTCTCTATCAAATCACCGCCCTCGGTGACCGCCAGTGCCTTCGCTTCATCGGTTTCTTCCCCTCCCTCCGGCCTGGCCTGGATGGAAGTGGGGTCCACCAACTGGTCGGCGAGCACATCCTTGATCCGGGGAAGTTCTTCAGCGGAATTGATCCCGAAATAATCCATGAAGTTGCCTGAAGTGGAGTACAATAAAGGTTGTCCGGGGGCTTTTTCATTCCGCCCGCTGATGATGATCAGCTCCTTTTCGAGGAGTTTTTGAACGGCATAATCACAGCTGACACCCCGGATGGCTTCAATTTCGCCCTTGGTCACAGGTTGCTTATATGCTATGATCGCCAGGGTTTCCATCGCGGCTGCTGAAAGTTTTTTCAGAAACTTATCCTTATTGAGTTGTGCCACGGTTTTGTGATACGAGGGCCGGGTCAGAAACTGCCAGCCGCCGCCGATTTGCCTGACTTCGAACGGATAAAAATCCGCGCTGTATTTCTCCTGAATCCCCTCAAGAGCCGATTCGATCCGGTCGAGCGATATCTTTTCCTCCGTGTCCTCGAAAATATTGTTGACCAGTTCCGCGATTTCAAGCGTGGTCAGCGGTTTTTCGCTGGCAAATATGAGCGCTTCGATATGCGGTATGAGATGAGTGATTTCCATGCTGTTATTATAGATTCAGACCGATGGGTACGAAATTAATATTCCCTGGCCCAATGTGAAAGCCCACTTATCAACATTGTGAACAAGAAAAAATACGATCCTGAATGGAACAGGGATCCGTTTCCTGTTGCCGGTAAAGGAACTATTATGCCTGCAGTGCGGCAGCACCGCTTACGATCTCGGTAAGCTCGGTTGTAATCGCCGCCTGCCGGGCCCTGTTGTAAGAAATGCGCAGGCTGCGGAGCATCTCGTTTGCATTTTCACTGGCCTTGTCCATGGCGGTCATACGGGCGCCGTGTTCGGATGCGTTCGAATCCAGTACGGCTTTATATAACTGGGTATTGAGGATCTTGGGCATGAGTTCCAGGATCAGCTGTTCTTTGGATGGGTCATAAATAAAATCCGCCTTCTGTGCTGCTTTTTTTGCATCCGGGGAATTTGCCTGGACCGGTGTCTTGGGAATCGGGAGAAAACGCTCTGCCTCAAAGCGCTGGGTGGCCGCGTTCTTGAACTGGCTGTAGATGATCTCTACCACATCAAACTGTCTTTCTTCAAAAGCCTGCATGGCTGCACGGGAAGCGCGCTGTACATTCTCAAAGGTCAGGTCCAGGAAAATATCCTTGTATGTGGCATCGGTCTTATAATTGCTCTTCGTGAAATGCTCATACCCTTTTTTACCAATTCCCCAAATGGTTACATTCCCTTTCTTGTGCTGCTCTGCATATCGCTCTGCGATTGTGGATTTAGCCAGCTTGATCAGGTTGGCATTAAAAGCTCCGGCCAGACCGCGGTCGCTGGTGATCACGATCAGCAGAACTTTTTCCACCGGGCGCTCCGTAGCCAGGGACATCCCGGAACCGGACTCGCTGTTGCTCACGATATTGCTAAGCATCTGCTGCAGCTTCTGCGCATAAGGACGCATTTGAAGGATCGCATCCTGGGCCCTCCGCAGCTTGGCGGCACTTACCATTTTCATGGCTTTGGTGATCTGCTGTGTACTCTGTACTGATTTGATCCGGTTACGTACTTCTTTTAATTGTCCTGCCATAGCGGGGGTTGAGAATGTTTAACTGATTCAAAAAGTTCAATGTCCGGGAGCTTCAAGAGAATCCAAATTCAGACAAAATAAAAACGTTTCGAATGCTCTGAAGATTTGGCCCTATTCATCCCCTGAACTTTTCAGGCCGCAAAAGTACGGGCGAACCGGTGAATTTCCCAAGCATTTTTTAAACAGAATCCAAGAGGGATGTACATAACCAGATCATTTACATCTGCTTAATTTTCAGACTAATCTGCCAGGAAAGACTCCCGCCGGATGGTATAGGAAATGGAAACCAGACCGCCGGCACTGGTCCCCTTGTCCATGGGCCACCCGGCTTCCTTTGTAAGTTCGATAAAAAGAGGGCCATTGACCAGGTAAGAAAGCGAGCTACGGGTAAGCACCAGTTGATTGTCTAGCACTGTTTCAAGCCGGTCGATTCCAATCCCGGGAAAACTGGTATCTGAAACCAGCAAACGGATCATATCCTGTTTGTTAAGCCCCTCCAGCAAGATCCGGAACCGAGACCGGCTTATTGTATCGGGCAGGGACTCTTTGAGTGTAAAAGGACGGAAAACGAAATCTTCGCGATACATTTTCCTGTTTTCGCTTGTAAACCTGATGTTGTGTTTCCCTGTAAATCTGCTGATCTCCCGAGTGGCAGGGTAATAAACCCCGGTCATGTCGTTACTGTCTGGCAACAACCTTTCCCCGTCAAGCTCTACTTGTCCAGGTTCTGCTATCCGGACAGCCGGACCAGTTGGTCCGTCTTCCCGGAAAAAAAGCATGATCGTAACACTGTCATTACCTTCCTCTCCCCATATTTTATAATCGAGGAAGAGATTATCAGGGTCGGTGGACTTAGCATCAGAACCTGCTCCCAAACAGGCCATCAAAGCAAGGGATAAAAAGAAGAAAATGACTCCGGCGGGTTTTTTTTCCATGCTGCTCTGTTTCGGTCTGAAAGGTACTGCACTCCGCTTAAAAACAGGATCCGGATTAGCTAACTAAAAGTCATTTAACGTGTTAATATTCCGGCTGCTGTGTTAAAATTACTGCAACCGATGGCTTATCTTTGCCCTCCCCTGTCAAATTGGCCTATAGAGGTTTATAGCACCGTTTTTGACAACAAATAGCCATTGCTCATAACTAATTAACCATATTATGCTTGGTTTTATCTCTAAAATTTTCGGTGGCAGTAAGTCGGAAAAGGATGTAAAAAAGATCGAACACTATGTAGGCAAGATCAACACCCATTTTTCATCCTACCAGTCACTTAGCAACGATGAACTGCGGAATAAAACATTAGAATTCCGCCAGCGTATTGCTGCCCACCTGACCGAAGTGGATGCCGAAATCACTGCCCGCAATGCCGAGGCGGAGGCACTTCCATTCAATGACCTGATGGGCAAGGATGCGATCTACCAGGGGGTGGATAAACTTAAAAAAGACCGGGACAAGAAAATAGAAGAAATACTTGAAGAGCTCCTCCCTGAAGCTTTTGCGGTGGTGAAAGAAACCGCCCGGCGTTTCCGGGAAAACCCGGAGATGTCAGCCACGGCTACGGATCTGGACCGGGACCTGAGTGTAAAAAAAGATTATGTACGCATAGAAGGGGACCAATCCATTTTCAAAAACAGCTGGACAGCAGCCGGTGGCCAGGTAACCTGGAACATGGTGCATTACGATGTTCAGCTGATCGGAGGTGTGGTACTTCACCAGGGAAAGATCTCCGAAATGGCGACCGGGGAAGGGAAGACCCTTGTTTCCACCCTGCCCTCCTACCTGAATGCACTGGCAGGGGAAGGGGTACATATCGTAACCGTCAACGATTACCTGGCCCGTCGTGACCAGGAATGGAACGGACCCATTTTCGAATGGCTGGGTCTTCGGGTCGATTGCATTGACAAACATCAGCCGAACAGCGAAGAAAGACGAAACGCCTATCTCGCCGACATTACATATGGAACGAATAATGAATTCGGTTTTGATTACCTGCGCGACAACATGGTTCATACGGCTGAGGAAATGGTACAGCGTAAACACCATTTCGCCATGGTGGATGAGGTGGATTCTGTATTGATTGATGATGCCAGGACCCCGCTTATCATTTCAGGTCCCGTACCCCGTGGAGAAGACCAGCAATTTCATATCCACAAACCCCGGGTACAACAACTGGTACAGGAACAGGAACGCATCATCCGGAACAACCTGAATGAAGCCAAGAAGAAACTGGCGGAAGGCGATGACGACCCCAAAACCGGGGGACTTACGCTTTTCCGGGCATTTCGCGGATTGCCGAAGTACAGCCCCCTTATCAAGTTCCTGAGCGAACCGGGAGTTCGGGTAAAGATGCAGAAAGCCGAGAATTATTACCTGCAGGACCAGCAGCGCAATATGCATATTGTGGATTCGGAACTGCTTTTCCACATCGACGAGAAAAACAATTCCGTAGAACTTACGGATAAAGGGCTTGCCATGATCACCAAAACCGGCGAAGACCCAGATTTCTTTGTATTGCCGGATATCGGGGTAAAGCTTGCCGAGATCGAAAAGAGCGACATGCCTGCCGATGAAAAACTGCAGCAGAAAGAAGCGACCCTGAATGATTATGCCCAGAAAGCCGACCGGATCCATACGGTTCAGCAGCTGCTGAAAGCCTATACCCTGTTTGACAAGGATGTGGAATACGTGGTGATGGACGGGGCCATCAAGATCGTGGATGAACAAACCGGCCGTATCCTCGACGGACGCCGGTATTCGGATGGTCTGCACCAGGCGATCGAAGCAAAGGAGAATGTCAAGATCGAAGCGGCGACACAAACCTATGCCACCGTTACCCTGCAGAATTATTTCCGGATGTATCATAAGCTGGCCGGGATGACCGGTACGGCTGAAACCGAGGCCGCGGAACTTTGGAGCATCTATAAACTGGATGTGGTAACGATTCCCACCAACCTACCCATGGTCCGGAATGACAAACAGGACCTGGTTTACAAGACCAAGCGTGAAAAATATAAAGCTGTTATTGATGAAATTGAACAGCTGCGTAATGCCGGCCGACCTTGCCTGGTAGGTACCACTTCGGTTGAAGTGAGTGAACTCCTGGGCCGTATGCTTCAACAGAAAAAGATTCCGCATAATGTACTTAATGCCAAACAGCACGCGAAAGAGGCCGTTATCGTAGCCGAGGCCGGATTGCCCGGGGCCGTAACCATCGCCACCAACATGGCCGGTCGGGGTACGGATATCAAACTCGGACCCGGTGTAAAAGAAGCGGGAGGCCTGGCCATTATCGGTACAGAACGACACGAAAGCCGGCGGGTAGACCGCCAGTTGCGGGGACGTGCCGGCCGGCAGGGTGATCCGGGTACTTCACAGTTCTATGTTTCCCTCGAAGACGACCTGATGCGTATGTTCGGTAGCGAACGGATCGCTTCATTGATGGATAAACTGGGTTACAAGGAAGGTGATGTGATCCAGCACAGCATGATCAGTAACAGCATCCAGCGCGCCCAACGGAAAGTGGAGGAAAACAACTTCGGGATCAGGAAAAGGCTGCTGGAATATGATGACGTGATGAACAAACAGCGGAATGCCGTTTATGAAAAAAGAAACCATGCGCTGTTTGGCGAACGCCTGGCCCTCGATATAGACACTTCGTTCTCCACTGTGGCGGAAGGCCTGATCGAATCTTTCCGTGAACAGGAGGATTTTGACGGTTTTAAACTGGCCTGCATCGTCAACTTCGGACTCGACACGACCATTTCCCGTGAAGATTTCCTGAAAAACGATTTCAGGTCGCTGGCTGACCGGCTTTATATCGAAGCAACGGAGCGCTATAATAATCATAAGGCGGATTTGCAGAAACAGGCCATCCCGGTCTTTAAGAATATCCGCCTCACGCAGGGAAGCCATATCGAGAATGTAGTAGTGCCTTTTTCAGATGGACGGAAAGGACTGAATGTGCTTGCCAACCTGGACAAGACGATAAACGGGAACGGGGCTGAACTCACCAATTCCCTCGAAAAAACAATCACCCTGGCCGTGATCGACGATGCCTGGAAAGAACACCTGCGGGCCATGGACGATCTCAAGCAAAGTGTTCAAACGGCCTACCTGGAACAAAAAGACCCGCTGGTCATTTATAAAATGGAAGCCTACAACCTGTTCCGGAATATGAATGATGAAGTAAATAAAAACATTGTTTCCTTCCTTAGTCATTCAGCGATTCCCATTCAGCAGGAAAATGCCCCGCTGAAAGAAGGCCGCCAGCAAAAAACGGATATGAGTAAAATGCGGGCAAATAAGGATGAAGTGGATTCCGCCGGTGAAGATTATGCGGCAAATGAAAAAGACAAACTGGTTCCGGTTTCTGTAGGACCCAAGATCGGCCGCAACGATCCTTGTCCCTGTGGAAGCGGGAAGAAATATAAACATTGTCACGGGCGGGAGAGTTAATTTTTTGATTCGGTTTGAAAAGGGTAATCCGGTAGGGATTACCCTTTTTTATTATTAATTATTGATTATTAATTATTTATCCCTATCTGTGACTGCAAAGAATTTCTTGGATATCGTATAAAAGACAATTGATTCTCGATAATTTACCAGTCCTCCTTGTGGAAAAAACGGTATGTAGTTCCAAAAAAAAGGAATAGGTTTGCCACCCTGATTCCTAAACCAAAAAATCATCAAACAATGAAAAAAATTCTTGCCGTACTGGCTTTGGCGGGTGTAATGGCATCCTGCAACAACAAAAAGAAGGATGAACCGAAACCCGAAGGTGACACTACCACCACGACTACCCAAACCACTACGGATGCTCCCCCGGCTGATGCTCCCGCATCTACTGCCGGTGTACCCACTTTCTCTGATCCGGATGTACAGAAATTCGCCAATGACTATGCAGCTTTCATCGCTGAATACAAAGCAGGTATGAACGACCCCGCCAAACTGGCTGAATTGTCAAAAAATCTCCAGGAATGGTCTGCTAAGTCTTCCGAAATCGGAATGAAACTGGCTGCCAAACCCGAAGAAGCTCAGGCCTGGGCCAACTGGGTAATGGAAATCACCAAGGATATGATGCCTGGTGGCGCTGTCAAATAAGAACAGTTATCCTGATTATATAAAAATCCCTCCCTGATACACGGGGAGGGATTTTATTTTACCTTAGAACAGCCAAAGCCAGCCCGTCTATGTATAATAAAACAAAACGAACCATTCATGGCCTGCTTCATCCTGAGATCGTAGGCGACATGCGCTGGGACAAGATCATTAATGTCTTCATTATCGTTCTTATTATCCTGAATGTCATCGCGGTCATGCTGGAGACGGTTCCATCCTTTCACGACCAGCCACACGAACAGGCTTTTTTTCATTATTTCGACCTGATTTCAGTAATCATTTTCACGGTGGAATATGTACTACGGGTATGGAGCAGCAACCAGGAAGAAAAATACAAACACAGTTTCTGGGGGCGGCTCAAATACATGGTTTCTCCCGGTGCTATCATTGATCTGCTGGCCATCCTGCCCTTTTACCTGCATGCCTTTATCGGGTTTGACCTGCGTGTACTCCGGATGTTGAGGTTGTTGCGTTTTATCCGGCTGTTCCGGCTTACCGCATACATGAAATCCGCGCAGATCATTGTAAATGTTTTTAAAAAACGGATCAATGAACTTGCATTGAGCCTGGTGCTCGTGATATTCCTGATCGTTTTTGCATCCTGTGTCATGTATTTTGCCGAAATAAGAACGCCTGAGAATAAGGGATTCACGAGTATACCGGCCACGATATGGTGGGCCGTTGTAACACTCACCACCACCGGTTATGGAGATATGTACCCGATAACGACGATCGGGAAGACAATGGCAGGTGTCATCATGCTCACAGGGGTCGCCTTTTTTGCGCTTCCGGCCGGTATAATCAGCGCCGGATTTCTGGAAGAATTCCGGTCCAGCCGGATCAAATCCACACACCGCTGCCCCAATTGTGGAGAGTCTATAGATATTGACGAGCGGAATCACAAACACGAATAAAAAAATCCGGGTGAATGTTCACCCGGATTTACCAGAATTTTTTTGGATTAAAACCCCTTCTTGGTTTTCAGCTCGTATTTCTGCTCGTAGCGTTCGTTCAGTTGTTTTTGTTTGTCATCCAGGTTGATTTTACGTCCCTGGATAAAAGCATCCGTTACATTGCTGGTACTCATATCCAGGATATCCCCGGAACTGATGATGATATTGGCTTCCTTACCCGCCTCGATACTTCCGGTTTTATCAGCCACCCCGGTGATTTTGGCCACATTCAGTGTAATGGCGGCGAGGGCTTCTTCCTTGGTTAGGCCGTAGGCAGCGGCGGTTCCCGCGTTAAACGGCAGGTTCCTGCCCCGGGTTTGCGTATCGTCATCCGATATGGCGAATAGCACACCCGCTTTTTGCAGGACGGCCGCCGTTTTATAAGGCTGGTCCACATCATCCCCGGTGGTAGTGGGAAGGTTGTGCATCTGTTGGAGCACCACCGCCACACTATTCTTTTTGAGCAAGTCTGCTATCTGCCAGCTCTCACTGCCCCCTACAATGACCATGTCAAACCCGAATTCCCTGACAAAATCAAGTGCAAGCAGCATTTGCTTCACCGTATTGGCATGTACATAGAATTTCTGTTTTTTGGTAAACAGGTTTTTGACGGATTCATATTTAATGTTCGTCTCTTCCTTGGCATTATTCCCGTTATATGCCCTTGCTTCCCGGAAGAATCCCTTGAGTTCCTCGATTTTGTCGATCCCTGCCTGAACCGGATCCGAGTCTGATGCATTGGGTCCGCCGGGAGCTCCTTCACCCCTTCGTCCAAAACCAGCCGGACGGGTCATCAGGGATGGCATGAAAAGATGCATCCCTGCATCGGTTTTCAAGGCCGCATCCTCCCAATTCCAGGCATCCAGTTGAACAACAGAGGAGGAGCCGGCGAGAAAACTTCCCTGGGGTACAATATTGGCGGACAGGATCCCATTGGAACGCAGGGTATTGATCACTTTGGAATCGGTATTGTAAGCCACGATCGACCTGACATTTGGATTCATATCCCCGATCTCCCGGCTGTCGTTCGAAGCCCGTACGGCGCTGATCTCGATCAGCCCGAGCGTGCTGACAGGGAGTATCAGACCGGGATATACCTGCTTGCCCCTGGCATCAACCACCCGGGAAGCATCTGATGATACGATGATATCCTTCCCGACCTTTTCGATTTTTCCGTCCCGGATCTGAATCGTTCCGTTTTCAATCACGTTGCCATTACCCACATGGATTGTGGCGTTCGTGATATAAATAACTCCTTTCTGTGGAGATGCCGGCAACACGTTTGCCTGTGGATACAGGGTGGTTGTAAAACCGGTGATCAAAGCGATTAAAAATATTTTTCTCATGGTATATCAGCATTTTTATTGGTTATCAAGATCATCTTCGTCAATCACAAGCAGCCCATGGCTGTGCCCGTGATCACTGCAGGTATGCATGATCTGGTAAGATGGCTGGGCGGGGATGGTGGGTGTACCGCTTCTTTTTTCCCCGGTTAATTTTCTGACCAGCCGGGTACGTTCGGCATCCACTTCCTTTTGCAATTCTTCATCATGCTTCCGGTCGAAATAAATGGCTCCATCAACGATTGTGTACAGTGCCTTAGCATAAATGCTGAGCGGGTTATCGCTCCAGACCACTACATCAGCATCCTTTCCGATTTTGATACTGCCCACTTTATCTTCCACATGAAGCATTTTGGCCGGGTTGATGGTTACCATGTCGAGGGCTTCTTCCGCCGACAACCCGCCGTATTTCATGGTTTTGGCCGCTTCCTGGTTCAGCCGGCGGGCCATTTCCGCGTCATCGGAGTTAATGGCTACCACCAGGCCTACCCTATGCATAATGGCCGCATTATAGGGAATCGCGTCTTCCACTTCCATTTTGTAGGCCCACCAGTCGGAGAAGGTGGATGCGAAAGAACCGTGCGCTTTCATTTTGTCCGCGACTTTATAACCCTCAAGGATATGCGTAAATGTGTTGACTGTATATCCCATCTGGTCTGCCACCTTCATGGCGCCATTGATTTCACTTTGCGCATAGGAGTGACAGGTGATGAACCTTTTTTTATCAAGAATCTCCACCAGGGCATCCAGTTCCAGGTCGCGCCGGGGAGCCGTTAGACCGGTGAGCGGCTTTTTGGCCCTGATGCGTTTATCTTTTTCTTCGTTGTATGCTTTCCATTCCTTCTGGTAGTCCTTGGCACGGGTAAAGGCATCGACAAGGATCTGCTCTACACCCATCCGGGTATCGGGATACCGGGTATTTCCCTGTGTAGATGCGGAGCGTTTTACATTCTCGCCCAGGGCGAACTTGATCTGCCCGGGCCAGCCTTTGAATTTCAAGCCATCATCGTTGGCACCCCAGCGAAGCTTCAGAAGCTGGGTCTGCCCACCGATCACGTTGGCTGATCCGTGCAGGATATGCGAAGTAGTTACCCCGCCGCTGAGCTGGCGGTAAATATTGATATCATCGGGGTTGATATTATCCGAGATCCGGACTTCGGAAGTGACCGACTGGGCTCCCTCATTGATGGATGCCGCGGCGATATGTGAGTGTTCATCAATGATCCCGGGAGAAACATGCTTCCCGGTTCCGTCGATCACATGTGCACCAGGCTCGTTCAGGCCCTTGCCTACGGCAGCAATCTTCCCGTTCTTAAGCAATACATCTGTATTCTGCAGTACGCCTTCTTTCTCACTGGTCCACACGGTGGCATTACGGATCAGGATGGTTTCCTGTTTCGGCGCATTTTCTTCGGTCCAGCCAAAGGGAAGAAAAGGATACGTGACCTTACCCAGAACTTCAGATTTCGTCTTTTTTTCTGGGGCTGGTTTCTGATCCAATTCTCTTTGAAAAACTGCTGTCCAGATCAGTTCATTTCCCAGAGAATCAATGCCGGTTCCATTCCATTCCTTACCATTGCTTATCCCACTGAGTCGGGTCGCTGTTTCTGGCAAAGGACGTGTGTTGTCATCTGCATCAGGTAGCATTGAAGATCTTGGGCCACGCTGTCTGGGAGCGAAGCTGAGCTTTACCTGCTTGCCATCATAACTGAAATTATTGTTCAGCGTATCCTTTCCATAAATCATTATCGAATCTGCTGCATAGACCTCCAGGGGATATTTCTCAACGGCTGCAGGTAAAGTCAAGGTTAACGCGTATACACCTTCAAAAGTATCATCAATGTTTGCAACATATTTTATACCCTGAATATAATTATAGAGAATATTTGATTTTTCATTGAAAAGTGGGCCATTCGTAACGAGAAAATTGGCCAGTTTACCTGCTTCCAGACTTCCCACCTTATCATACACGCCCAGCAGTGTGGCGGGTGTTTTCGTCAATGCTTCAAGTACTTTATCCGCACTGAGCCCGTATTCCATCGCTTTACGCAGGTTGGGCCAGAACTGGGTCGGACTGCGCAGATCGGCGGTCGTCAGGCAAAAAGGAATTCCCGCTTGCTCAAAGGCAGCGGGATTGGTTGGGGCCAGTTCCCAGTGTTTCATATCCTCCAGGGATACAAAACGGGCGTCTGCAGGATCTTCCACATCCTGGGCCTGTGGGTAGTTCAAGGGTACGATAAAAGAAGCGTTTGTTGCTTTCATTTCCCGGATACGCTGATATTCGTTTTGCCCGCACTTGATAATATACTGTACCCCGAATTCATCCCCGATCCGGTCGGCACGCAGATCATCCCACTTGTCGTTGGCTTCAAAGATCTGGGGCAACCCCTGGTTATCATTCCAGGATTGCAGGGTGGCATTAACGCCTTCCTGGTAGGGTTTACTCTTAAACCAATCCGCATCGAGGTAGGTTTGACGGAGGAGGGCAATATAGCCCATCTTGGAACTGGGATAGGACTGCGTAGATGTTCCCTTGCTGAAGGAATAATGTGCTGAAGCTTTATCCTTTACGATCACCAGATTTTCTCTTTGCTGGGCCAGGGTAACAACCGCCCCTGTACCCCGCGCCACGCCGTCTTTAACATGGGTGAGTACGGCGCCAAAACCCGCCTCCCGAAGTGGTTTCGCGGATGCGTCATTTACGCTGAACACTTTGTATACATCCACATCGGATTTGATAGCCTGGTTCCAGCCATAAGGCCCCTTCGTAGTGCTTTCGGCCTGCATCTGTCCGAAAAAACTAAATCCTCCGCCCTGTTGCTGTCGCTGCGGTTGAGGTGTACCGTAATCCGAATAGATATCAATAAAGGATGGGTAGAGATACTTCCCTTTACAATCTACTTCTACGGCTCCTGCGGGTACAGGAAGCCCGCTTCCTACAGATACAATGCGGCCATCCTTGATAACCAGTGTGGCATCGTTGATCGTGCTGGAAATATCCTTTACAATCGTGGCGTGTGTAAATGCATAATGTCTATGCCTTGGATCGGCGGGGCCATTTTCGGGAAAAGTAGGCTGTGATAGAACCGGCATGCTTCCAATCATTGCACAAAATCCGGCCAGCCATGAAACCGCTTTACTCATGTATGTGTGGTTTTAAAAGGAAGCCTAATTTAGAGCAATCCGGAATACAAAAGGAATAATTATGACAAAAGGAACGCCCCGGTGAGACTGATGTTTGCCCGGAACTTTGGTTATCTTTGATAATATTAGAATTGTATTATATATGGCCGTAACAAGAACCGCATGGCTGCCTGATTTTAGCCTCTCTCCCCGGGTCGACCAGGTGGGTGTGGAAGAAAGGGCCTCCCGTTTTACCAAGCGTAGCATCAAGAAGGAAACCAAGCTGAACGGGTTGAAACTGGTCTTGAACATGATCGATCTCACCACCCTTGAAGGCAAGGATACCGATGGCAAAGTGAAGCAGCTTTGCTATAAAGCCATGCACCCCCACGACGCCCTGCCCGGCCTCCCCACCGTAGCAGCCATCTGTGTTTACCCCACTATGGTAAAAGTGGCCAAAAAAGCACTGGGTGATTCAGGAATTAAGGTGGCATCTGTAGCGACAGCTTTCCCCAGCGGACAGGCTCCCCGGG
Organism: Chitinophagaceae bacterium; assembly: GCA_049421765.1. GTDB lineage: Bacteria > Bacteroidota > Bacteroidia > Chitinophagales > Chitinophagaceae > JJ008. The sequence goes on along the minus strand of JBMSNP010000005.1, from coordinate 31,463 downwards.
ACGTAAAACTCCGGGATACCCGATTCGCGGTAAACGAGGGGGCGGATGAAGTGGATATGGTGATCAGCAGGGGGAAATTCCATGCCGGGGAATACAATTTTGTCTTTGATGAGATCGCGGCGATTAAAGAAGCCTGCGGGGATGCGCGGCTGAAAGTGATCCTGGAAACCGGTGAACTCGGCACTTTTGACAAGGTACGGCGGGCCAGTGATATCGCCATGCACGCGGGTGCGGACTTTATCAAGACGTCCACCGGCAAGATTCAACCTGCGGCGACGATGCCCGTGACCCTGGTGATGCTGGAAGCTATCCGTGATTTTTATTATGCTACCGGGAAAATGATCGGTATGAAACCCGCCGGGGGTATTTCCAAATCAAAACTGGCCCTGCATTACCTGGTGATGGTGAAAGAAGTGCTCGGCGAAGACTGGCTGAACAATGAATGGTTTCGTTTTGGTGCCAGCAGCCTGGCGAATGATGTGCTGATGCAGATTGCTAAAGAACATACCGGACGGTACCAGGCGGCGAATTATTTCAGCGTGGATTAATACAGGAAGAAACGCGCATTGTTCAATGAGCAATAATCAACATTCATTTCAAAAAATCAATCAAGCCGGAAGGCAGATTAAATCCTAATTGCATATGCCTGTAAGCAGGAAGAAAACGGCCAGAAAATCGAATACGGTAAAACTCAAATTCGATACCTCGTGGAGCTATGCCCCTGCTCCGGAGAGTAAAAGTGCAGCTACTATCAATAAGCAATACGACCTGTTTATTAATGGCGCCTGGCAAAAGCCCAGTGGTAAAAAATATTTTGACAGCATCAACCCCGCAACTGAAGAAAAGCTGAGTGAAGTGGCGGATGCCAACGAATCTGATGTGCACAAAGCGGTGACCGCGGCCAGGAACGCCTATGAAAGGACCTGGAAAAAAATGCCGGCCAAAGAACGGGCCAAATACATTTACCGGATAGCAAGGATGGTACAGGAAAAAGCGCGAGAACTCGCCATCATTGAAACCCTCGACGGGGGTAAACCTATCCGGGAAAGCCGGGATTTCGATGTACCGACCGCCGCAAATCATTTTTTCTACTATGCCGGCTGGGCGGACAAACTGGAATATGCGTTCCCCAACCGGATCGCCATGCCGCTTGGCGTGGCCGGCCAGATCATCCCCTGGAACTTTCCCCTGCTGATGGCCGCCTGGAAGATCGCGCCGGCACTGGCAACGGGGAATACGGTGGTTTTGAAACCAGCGGAAACAACCCCGCTCACCGCCTTGAAACTTGCGGAAATAATCCAGGAAGCGGATCTGCCGCCGGGAGTGGTTAACATCATTACCGGGGCCGGAGCCACCGGGGCAGCGATTGTCAATCATCCCGGTGTGGATAAGCTCGCTTTTACCGGCTCTACGGAGGTGGGAAAGATCATACAGCGCGCCATCGCAGGAACCCATAAAAAAGCCACACTGGAACTCGGAGGGAAAGCGGCCAATATCATTTTTGAAGACGCCCCGATCGACCAGGCCGTGGAAGGGGTGATCAACGGGATCTTTTTTAACCAGGGACATGTCTGTTGCGCGGGCTCAAGACTGTACGTGCAGGAGTCTGTAGCCAAAACCGTGATCCGCAAACTCCGCGACCGGATAGAATCCCTGATCGTGGGCGACCCGCTCGACAAGAACACCGATATCGGGGCGATCAATTCCAAACAACAACTGGAGACCATCCACAAATACATCCGGATTGGCAAACAGGAAGGTGCCGAAATGTATGAAAGCAGCTGCCGGCTTCCTGGTAAAGGGTTTTTCTGCCGCCCCACACTTTTCACCAATGTGGCACAGAGCAACCGCATTGCCCAGGAAGAAATCTTTGGCCCCGTACTGGCGATACTGACCTTCCGTACGGAAGATGAAGTGATCGAAAAAGCGAATAATTCACCTTACGGGCTAAGCGCCGGTGTTTGGACCGATAAAGGTTCAAAGATCTTCAACATGACCAAACGCATGCGGGCCGGGGTGGTCTGGGCGAACACCTTCAACAAATTTGATCCCACTTCACCGTTTGGCGGCTATAAAGAAAGCGGGTTCGGAAGAGAGGGGGGATTGCATGGGCTCCTGCCTTATGTAAACCTCATAAATTAAACCGGGCACTGAGGATTTGCATATGGTCTTCATGGCTTCTTAGTAAAAAATAAAATGATGGAAAAAACAATTAAAAAATCTTCCCTCGGTGTCAGTGAAAATGGTTTGGAGAAAAAAACCGCGGCTAAACGATTGGAAGTGCTGAAGACGTATAAGATATACATCGGCGGACAATTCCCCAGAACTGAATCCGGAAGATATTATCAACCGGTAAACGCAGCCGGAAAAAAACTGGCCAATGTTTGCCTTAGTTCACGCAAAGACTTCAGGGATGCTGTGGTATCAGCGAGAGCAGCATTTGGCGGATGGAGTGGCCGGGCCGCCTTCAACCGGGGTCAGATCCTTTACCGGATGGCTGAAATGCTGGAAGGAAGAAGGGCCCAGTTCATGGAAGAACTCATGTTGCAGGACACTACTAAATCAAAGGCATCCAAAGAAATAGACCTGGCGATCGACCGCCTTATCTATTATGCCGGCTGGTGTGATAAATACCAGCAACTTTTCAGCGCGGTAAACCCGGTAGCTTCTTCGCATTTTAATTTTTCAGTGCCTGAACCCACCGGTGTGGTGGCTGTGATAGCCCCGCAGGGAGATTCATTGCTTGGATTGATATCCCTGATCGCCCCCGTCATCGCGGGAGGGAATACCTGTGTGGTACTGGCATCTGAAACAAAACCGCTTTGCGCTGTCACCTTTGCGGAAGTGCTTAACTCTTCGGATCTGCCCGGAGGGGTTGTCAATATTTTAACAGGAAAACCCGCCGAACTGGCCCCCTGGTTTGCAGATCATATGGATGTGAATGCAACTGTTTACTGTGAAAATAATTCTGGAATACAAAAAATGATGCGTGAAAAATCAGCCGTCAACCTGAAACGAATCTTTTTCCATGACCGGGTCAACTGGTACAGCGATCAGGCACAATCACCTTATTTCATCATGGACACCCAGGAAATAAAAACCACCTGGCACCCGGTTGAGAACATTGCCGGTTCTGGAGGCGGGTATTAGAGTTTAAGTCTTTAGAGGCTCAAATCCTGTGTCTTGCATTTTATTTGAACCATGGAGCTTGATGTACGGTATTTTTTCTCTAAAACACTGTTATAATAAGTGATTTCGCTTAAAAGTTTGGCCGGAAATTTGAAACTTTGATCCTTGTATGAAATTCATATCATTTGCACTTTCGATATTATTTGCCTTACCTGTTTTTGCCCAGACAGATACAACGGCTGTACCCGTTGTTGACAGCGGCACAGTTAAAATTTACAAAGACCCCCGCCTGGACCAGCTAGTGAATAAACAGGCAACCATCAATGAAGTGACCAGTAGGGATGCCCGCCGGACCGACAAGGGCTTCCGGCTGATGATCATCAGCACCACAAGCCGGGATGAAGCAATTGCTGCCAAGACAAAGATCTACACCTACTTCCCGGATCTGAAGGCCTATCTATGGTATCAATCACCCTATTTCCGGGTGAAAGCCGGGAATTTCAAGGAGCGAAAAGAAGCAGAAGAATATCAAAAAAGATTGAATGTCTATTTCCCCCGGGGTGTCTTTATCATGAAAGACGTCATTGAAGTAAAACCCGGCAAGGGTACAGAGCAGGACGAGATTTGACTATTTTTGCCCCATGCATTCCAAGATCAAAGAACTGGCGGGAAAATATGCATCCGAATTCATCGGTGTGCGCCGCCACCTGCATGCTCACCCCGAACTGAGTTACCAGGAATTTGAAACCTCCAAATACATACAGGGTAAACTGGCAGAATTCGGAATCCCTTTTGAAGTGATCGCCACCACGGGTGTGGTGGGACTGATCAAAGGCAAAAACCCTGAAAAAAGGGTGATCGCCCTTCGGGCCGATATGGATGCACTCCCGATCCGCGAAGAGAACGATATCCCCTACCGTTCCCAAAATGAAGGGGTGATGCATGCCTGCGGACATGACGTACACACGACCTGCCTGCTGGGTGCCGCCAAAATCCTCCAGGAACTCAGGAATGAATGGGAAGGAACAGTAAAACTGATCTTTCAGCCGGGTGAAGAAAAAAATCCCGGCGGTGCATCTTATATGATCCGTGACGGGGTACTGGAGAATCCCAAACCCCAGGGGATCTTGGCACTCCATGTTCATACGGCCATGGAAGTTGGAAAGCTGAGCTTCCGAAGCGGACAGGTCATGGCCAGTGCCGATGAGATTTATATCACTGTCCGGGGAGAAGGCGGTCACGCCGCATCGCCTCACCTGACAGTCGATCCCATTTTGATCAGCTCACATCTGGTGGTGGCACTTCAGCAGGTCCTGAGCAGAAACAATAACCCGTTTAACCCCTCCGTTTTGTCGATCACTTCATTTATCGGCGGAAATACCACCAATGTCATCCCCAATGAAGTGAAACTAATGGGCACTTTCCGGGCCATGAATGAGAATTGGCGGTTCAAAGCGCATGAACTGATCCGTACCATTGCCACGGATCTCGTGCGGTCAATGGGTGGTGAAATTGACCTTCATATCGATGTGGGATACCCTTGTGTGATCAATAACGAGAAACTAAACTCGGCAGCCCGTGAATTGGCGGAACAATACCTGGGTGCCGGGAACATCAGCGAAACCGAACTCCGGATGGGAGCAGAAGATTTCGGATATTATGCGCAACAGGTGCCCGCCTGCTTTTACCGGTTGGGCACGATGAACACCGCAAAGGGAATCACAGCCGGAGTGCATACCCCAGTCTTTAATATCGATGAATCTGCCATTGAAATAGGTATGGGGATGATGGCATGGCTGGGTAGTTCGGTTCGATTTTAATTACATAACTCCCTATTTATCAAGTCACAATAGTCATAAAACCGGAGCCGTATTATTCCGTACATTGCATCCCCGATCCGGACTCCATCCTGCGATTCCCGATCTTAAATACCTAGTATGGACAACGAATTACGCAAGCAACAGGCACTGGAATACCATGCAAAAGGCAGACCTGGAAAAATTGAAGTTTTACCAACCAAAGAGGCCAAAACACAACGGGATCTTTCCCTTGCTTACTCTCCCGGTGTGGCGGCTCCCTGTCTCGAGATCGCGGAAAACGTTGAGAATGTATACAAGTATACCGCTAAAGGGAACCTGGTCGCGGTTATAAGCAACGGGACAGCGGTACTGGGGCTTGGAAATATCGGCCCCGAAGCGGGTAAACCCGTGATGGAGGGAAAAGGCGTCCTGTTCAAGATTTTTGCAGATATCGATGTGTTTGATATTGAGATCAACGAATCCGACCCCGAAAAATTTGTCCAGATTGTAAAAGCCCTGGAGCCCACTTTCGGGGGCATCAACCTGGAAGATATCAAGGCCCCGGAATGCTTTTATATTGAGAAAAGACTGAAGGAATTATGCAATATTCCTGTGATGCACGACGACCAGCACGGCACTGCCATCATTTCCGGAGCGGCCCTGCTCAACGCACTTGAAATACAGAAAAAGAAAATAGAAAAAGCCCGTTTCGTGGTAAACGGTGCCGGTGCCGCAGCCATCGCCTGCAGCCGGCTCTACGAAGCCCTGGGTGCGCATCATGAGAATTTCCTGATGTTCGACCGGAAAGGAGTTCTTCACAAAGGCCGGAATGACCTGGATGAACTGAAGATCCAGTATGCCAATGCCAAACAGGATATGAGCCTCGCGGAAGCCATGAAAACCGCGGATGTCTTTATCGGGTTGAGTTCAGGAAACTGTGTTACCAAGGAAATGGTGAAGAGCATGCCTAAAAATCCCATCGTTTTTGCGATGGCCAACCCCGATCCCGAGATAAGCTGGGAGGATGCGACCGAAGTGCGGAAGGACATTATCATGGCCACGGGCCGGAGTGACTATCCGAACCAGGTCAATAACGTTCTGGGTTTCCCTTATATCTTCCGGGGAGCCCTGGATGTAAGGGCCCGTCATATCAACGAAGAGATGAAACTGGCTGCCGTAAGGGCCCTGGCCGAACTGGCCAAGTCGCCGGTACCGGATATTGTCAATATGGCTTATAACGAACAGAATATTTCCTTCGGCCCCAATTATATCATCCCCAAACCCCTCGACCCAAGACTTCTTTCCACCGTGGCACCTGCCGTGGCAAAAGCGGCGATCGAAAGCGGGGAGGCCCGTAACCCGATCACAAACTGGGAGGTATATACTACTGACCTGGAAAAAAGACTGGGTCACGACAACCAGGTCATGCGGATCATCGGGAACAAAGCACGTCGCGATCCCAAACGTATCGTCTTTGCCGAGGCCGACAATGTCAAAATTCTCAAAGCCGCGCAGATCGTATTTGATGAAAAGATCGGTTATCCCATATTGCTGGGTGATGAGCAGAAGATCCGGATGATCGCAGAAAATAACGGGATCGACCTGGAGGGACTTCCCATCTTTGATCCCCGCAGCGACGCTTCAGAGGAAAGAAGGAACAAATACGCTGAAATATTCTTCGCCAAACGCGGCCGGCGGGGATTCAATGCCTATGAGGCGAAAAAAGTGATGAAAGACCGCAACTATTACGGGTGTATGATGGTTGAATGCGGAGATGCCGATGCGATGATCTCTGGACTGACCAAAAACTACCCGGATACGATCCGGCCCGCTTTGCAGACCATCGGTACCGAAAAAGGAGTTAATAAGATAGCAGGCATGTATCTCATGCTGGCCAAACACGGACCCCTTTTCCTGGCAGATACGACCGTAAATTTCAATCCCACTGCGGAAGAGTTGGCGGAGATCACCCTGATGGTTGCCGAGGAAGTAAGGCATTTTAATATCACACCCCGAATCGCCATGTTGAGCTATTCCAATTTCGGAAGCAGCAATTCCCCCGAAGCAAAGCTCGTGGCAAAAGCCCGCCGGATCGTAAAGGAAAAAATGCCCACCCTGCTGGTGGATGGTGAAATGCAGGCCAGCATGGCATTTAACAAGGAGCTGATGAAAGAAAATTATCCCTTCAGCGAGCTGGTGGACAAGGATGTAAATACACTCATCTTCCCAAACCTGGCAGCTGGAAATATTGCTTACAACCTGATGAAGGAACTGGAAACCGCCGATGCAGTAGGCCCCATCCTGCTTGGGCTTAACAAACCGGTGCATGTGTTGCAACTGGGGAGTTCGGTCCGGAGCATTGTAAATATGTCACTCGTGGCCGTGGTGGACGCCCAGATCAAGAGCAAATCCCCTACCCAGGAGATCGTAAAAAGGTCACGCTGGTGGAAAAGGCTGCGGGGGGATTCTAAATAGGGCAATACAGCTTTGATGTCTGGCTTCGGCCTCTCAACATTAGTCCGTATTTTACACCCTCAATCAAGTCATGACCATTTTCAGAGACATAGGCCAGTATCTCCTGATGATCAAGGGTATGTTTTCCCGTCCGGAAAATGCCAAGATGTACTGGAAAGAACTGATCCACCAGTGTACTGAGATCGGTTTTGGATCGCTGGGGATCGTTGCAATCATTTCTGTATTTATCGGTGCCGTATCTACGATCCAGACCGCTTACCAGCTGGTAAGTCCCCTGATCCCCCCTTCTACAATCGCCCAGATCGTAAGGGACACAGTAATCCTTGAGTTCGCCCCTACCCTGGTTTGTATCGTACTGGCCGGGGTTGCCGGAAGCCGGATCGCAAGTGAACTTGGTAATATGCGGGTAAGCGAACAGATCGATGCCCTTGAAATCATGGGGGTAAAAACCAAAACCTACCTGATCCTTCCCAAGATCGTGGCAGCCCTGCTGATGATCCCGTTGCTGGTGGTGATCGCGATGGCGCTAGGTATCTGGGGCGGCCGGGTTGCGGGAGTGGCTTCGGGAATTGTTTCAGGCAGCATATATGATAAGGGGTTGCTGGAATTTTTTGTACCGTATAACGTGATCTTTGCCCTGACCAAGGCCTATGTGTTCGCATTTATCATATCCAGCATACCCGCTTTTTACGGGTATTATGTAAAAGGAGGAGCCCTGGAGATCGGCCGCGCCAGTACCAAGGCCGTGGTGGTCAGTTGTATCCTGATCCTGTTCGCTGATTACCTGTTGTCGGCACTCCTGCTGCCAAGCTGAAAACAGCGCAATGGAATAGAAAATGATTAAAAACAGCCTGTAACGGGCATGATAGAAATAAAAAACATACAAAAAAGCTTTGACGGAAAGGTCATCATCGAGGATGTAAGTGCCGTTTTCAAAGCCGGCCAGTGCAACCTCATAATCGGCTCAAGCGGGAGCGGGAAAACCGTGCTGATGAAATGCATGGTCGGTCTTTTCATGCCGGATTCCGGCGAAGTACTGTATGGCGGTCAGAATTTCACCGCGATGAAGGGCCACGATCAAACAGAGATCCGGAAAGAAATTGGTATGCTTTTCCAGGGTTCAGCGCTATTCGACAGCCTCAACGTGGAACAGAACATCATGTTCCCACTGAGTATGTTCACCGACTGGCCCGTTCGGAAAAAACTGGAGCGGGTAAATGAAGTGCTGGCCCGGGTTAACCTGCCCGGGGTAAACCGGAAATACCCGTCCGAACTCAGCGGGGGAATGAAAAAAAGGGTGGCGCTTGCCCGTGCTATCGTATTGAACCCGAAATACCTTTTCTGTGACGAGCCCAACTCGGGGCTGGATCCTCAAACTTCCATGGTTATCGATAAGCTGATCCGGGAGATTACGGTTGAATACAATATAACCACCGTGATTAACACGCATGATATGAACAGTGTCATGGAGATCGGAAACTATATCCTGTACATGTACCAGGGGCACAAGGAGTGGGAAGGGAACAGAACCGAGATCATTTTCAGCAAAAACAAGCGCCTGAATGACTTTATTTTCGCTTCCGAATTCCTCCAGGATGCCAAGGATATGCGGATGCTCGAACAGAAAGGAAAGATCTCCAACGACCGGAATATGGACGACCTCCTGAAGTAAGTTCCCGTTCATATGGCCTTTTAACCGCTATGCCTTACTTTTGCAGACCCGGAAATGAACCGGTCAAAACAGCAGTTATGAGCATTCTTGTCAATAAAAATTCAAGGATCCTGGTACAGGGTTTTACAGGTACCGAAGGTACTTTTCACGCAACCCAGATGATTGAATACGGCACCAACGTGGTGGGTGGGGTCACGCCCGGTAAAGGGGGAAGCAAACACCTCGAACGTCCGGTTTTCAACACCGTTTCCGATTGTGTGAAAGCGACCGGGGCCAACGTCAGTATCATTTTTGTCCCCCCGGCATTTGCCGCCGATGCCATCATGGAATCGGCCGATGCGGGTATCGGGCTGGTGGTCTGCATTACGGAAGGCATCCCCGTCCAGGATATGGTTAAAGTGAAGCACTACCTGCAGGGAAAAGACACCCGGCTCGTAGGTCCCAACTGCCCCGGTGTGATTACATCCGGCGAAAGCAAAGTGGGTATCATGCCAGGATTCATCTTTATCCCGGGACGGGTGGGCATCGTCTCCAAATCAGGAACACTTACCTATGAAGCGGCCGACCAGGTTGCCAAATCGGGGTTGGGGATTTCCACTGCCGTAGGAATCGGCGGGGATCCCATCATCGGCACCACCACAAAAGAAGCAGTAGAATTGTTTATGAAAGATCCCGAGACCGATGCCATCGTAATGATCGGGGAGATCGGGGGCGGCATGGAGGCCGAGGCAGCCAGGTGGATCAAAGCCACCGGTAACAAAAAACCCGTGGTGGGTTTTATTGCCGGTCAAACAGCGCCCCCGGGCAGAAGGATGGGTCACGCAGGCGCCATCGTGGGCGGGGCGGAAGATACCGCAGCAGCCAAAATGAAGATCATGAGCGAATGCGGGATTCACGTGGTTAACAGCCCCGCGGATATCGGTCGGAGAATGGCTGAAGTCCTGAAAAAATAATTTGCCTCAGGCGGATACAAGTGGCGGAAAAAAAATAAGAGAGGCCCTCCAAAAGGATGCCCTCGTATTTAACGCTTAGTGAATAGTGTGTGTGTAGTAGTCAGGTTAACGGGATTCACGGATAAAACGGGCCAGTTCTTCTTTGCTGCTGTTGAAGGTCAACGCTTCATTCAGCTTATAGTAATTCTGCTTGTCAACGGTTTGCCGGTAGGCATATTTGGCGATCTCAAGCCGGCTGTTCTCGAATGTAAACAGGAGCATCAGTTCCTTCACTTGTGTGGAGGTCATGTTATTCCGCTCGATGATGAATTTGGCAGAGCTGAGCCTGTTGTTCTCAAACCATTCCTTGCGAAGCGATTCCTTTACCTGTTCGAATTCACGGCCGCTGATTACATTCCGGTTGCCTCCTGCGAACTCATTGTCATAATATTCATCTTGATCGTTGTACCACTCATCTTCAAAATCGATCCGGCGTTCATCAACCAGTACCTTCCCAAAACGGTTCACGGTAATGTCGAGGTGGAATCCTCTTTTCAGGAAAATGCCGCTTTGATAAATGATCTCCCGGCGACCGAAATTTCCGCGGGTTCTCCGGGCTTCCTTATAGATCTTCACATCATGACGGCCTTCGCCCAGGTATCCGACGGTGATGCTGTTGTTTTTCATGGTAAACTGACGTCCGTCAATTTCAATTTTAAGTTCGCTGCTGGTTCCGGGAGCTGATATACTCAGTCGGCTTCCGTCAAAAGCCAGTATTGAAAGCGAAAAGAGGGAGCTCAGTGCAAGGGTAAAAATCTTTTTCATGGTTTGATGTTTTACGGTCATCTAAAATTGTTTCTGCCTGGATTATTTCCAATCCCATGCCACCGTGCCAAAAAAAAGAGCAATGAAATGTTAAAGGGGAAACCTTCTTTTTAAAGCCGCTTGCGGATTTATGCCGGAATCCTTTACCAGTAAGGGTTTCAGCCTATGTAAAAAATACACTAACCCGGGGTATTTCAGATTTCATAAAGTACATTAACAGTGTTCAGAACAGATCGCCTGGCATCGCCTGCTTATGAAAAGAGGAGGCCCTTCGCATCCTATCCCAGTAAAGTTTATTTACCTTGTATTTAAATAGCTCGGCATGATATATTCACCTTTTCCCCGTACGCTGGTTATCATTTTTCTTACCTTTTTTTATGGCACCGTATCATTCGGACAAAAGCCCGTCAGGAATTATGAAACCCAGTGGAAACGGGTGGAAGAATTTACCAAAAAAGGACTTCCCAAATCGGCCCTGGAAGAAGTCCGAAAGATATATGCCCTGGCAAAAAAGGAAAACCAGGACGCACAGCTGATCAAATCCCTGGTCTATATCACGGGATTGCAACAGGAAAACCGGGACGACAACGAAGTTCTATCCATCAGTGAAATCGAAAGGGAAATAGCTACCGGGCCTGAACCGGCCCGCTCGATCCTGCAAAGCCTGCTGGCAGATATATACTGGAACTATTACCAGCAAAACCGCTGGAAGTTATATGACCGTACGAAAACTGAGAATTTCAACAAACCGGATATCAAGACCTGGGGGATCGAGGATTTTCATCGGGAAGTGAGTTCGCTTTATCTGCAATCCATTAAAGATGTGAAGCTTTTGCAGAGAACGGGGCTGCCTGCTTTTGCTGCGATCCTGCAGCCGGGAAATATGCGTCATCTCCGCCCCACGCTGTTCGACCTGCTCGCACACCGGGCGATCAGCTATTTTGCCAACAATGAAAGAGACATCACAAAACCAGCCTATGCTTTTGAAATCAGCCAGGCTGGCGCATTTGACCCTGCCGCGGATTTTATCCGGCTGAAATTCCCGACTGACGACACGGCATCCCTCCAGCAAAAGGCATTGCTCGTGTACCAGCAACTGATCGCTTTCCACCTTGGCGATAAAAAACCAGATGCCCTGATCGATGCGGACCTGATGCGTCTTGCCTTTGTCAAGGAAAATTCCACTCACCCGGAAAAAGACCGGCTTTATCTCAACAGCATTCTCCGCCTGACCCGCCAGTACGGGATACTGCCCGCCGCATCACAGGCCTGGTACTTGCTGGCATCTTATTATAATGAACAGGCCAACGCATACAAACCCCATGGAGATACGACCGGCCGCTTTGCCCGTTTGCAGGCCAAAGCGATTTGTGAACAGGTACTGATGCAAAAGGATTCGTCTGAAGGAAAAGTGAATTGCAGGAACCTCCTGAACGAAATTCAACGGCCTTCATTCCGCTTCACCCTGGAAAAAGTGAATCTGCCCGGGAAGCCATTCCGCACCCTGGTAAATTACCGGAACATCAACAAACTTTATTTACGGGTCATCAGGCCCGGGGAAGAACTTAAAAAGCTGTTGGAAAAACAATATGACCCAGGCTACTGGTCCGCTCTTGCCGCGGCACCCTCCCTCAGCGGATGGGAACAGAAACTTCCAGATACACGTGATTTCCAGGAACACAGCGTGGAACTGAAGGTGGAAGGACTGCCCGTCGGAGAATATATCCTCCTGGCCTCTGATTCTCCCTCATTCAATGACCCCGGTGCCAGGTTGGGAGCCCGTTTCTTTTATGTATCAGGTATCAGTTACGTAAACAATGACGATGATTATTTTGTGCTTGACCGGGATCATGGCGGACCTCTGGATGGAGCCCGGGTTGATGTCTGGATCCAGCGGTACGACTATTCATTATCAAAATATGTAAGAGAAAAAGAAAAGGAACACCGGACAGACAAACACGGTTTTTTCCGAATGACCCGTAAACCGCGAGACGAAAACCAGTACGGAAGCTTTGCATACCAGCTGGAGATCACACACGGTCAGGATCATCTTTTCATTAATGAGAACCTGTATGACTATTATTATTCCAACACCGGTGATTCGGAATCCAAACCCGTGCAAAGTATCCACCTGTTTACCGACCGGAGCCTTTACCGACCGGGACAGACCGTCTATTTCAAAGGCATCGCGCTGACCCGCAATTCACGGGAAAAAACAGGATCCGTCCTGGCGGGCTTTGCCACTACTGTCTACCTGCGAAATGCCAGTTTTAAGGATATCGACAGCATCCTTGTAAAGACGAGCGAATACGGCTCATTCTCAGGCCGGTTCCAGCTTCCGGAAACAGGGCTGAACGGACAATTCACCCTTCACACCATGGATATTCAAGCCTCTGCCATTATCCGGATGGAAGAATACAAACGCCCGAAATTCTATGTGGATTTTGAACCGCTGAAAGGCACTTATAAAGTCAACGACCAGATCCGGGTGACCGGCCTGGCGCGGGCTTATGCAGGTAATAATGTGGACGGCGCCACCGTCAGCTACCGGGTGGTGCGGGAACCGCGTTTCATTTATCCTTGGATGTTCTGGCGCTGGTGGCAGCCTCCTGCGGAATCCATGGAGATCAAACACGGGATAGCAAGAACTGATAAAGAAGGCAAATTCATTGTGGAATTTACAGCCCTTCCCGATGGAAAGATCGATAAGAAATTCGAACCTGTATTTGACTATACGATCTATGCAGATGTAACGGATATTAACGGGGAAACCCGAAGCAGTTCCAAATCCGTTTCCGTCAGTTATAAAGCGCTGGCCCTGCTGGTCAATATCCCGTCTACCCTGCCGGCCGACAGCCTGGACAAGCTCAACTTACGTACCCAAAATATGAATGGGGAATTTGAACCATCCATGGTGAACGTAACGCTGACAAAAATTAAACAGGAAGACCGGTTGATCCGGGAACGGTTCTGGCAAAGACCCGATCAATTTGTAATGTCCAAAGATGACTATATCCGGCTTTTCCCGAATGACGAATATGACAACGAAACGGATCTGGTATCATGGGCAAAGGAAAGCCAGGTCTTTAACCGGTCGGACAGCACAAGAGATAACCTCCCCTGGGCATTGGGCCGGAAAAGCTGGACACCGGGCTTTTATATGATCGAAATCACCACAAAAGATCGCCATGGAGAAGAAGTTCGGGACATCAAATACATTGAGCTATACAATGAAAAAAACGAATCCCTGAACCGCCCTGTATACCTGTGGAAAGGTGTCCAGAAAACCGGTGTGGAGCCGGGAGAAACCGCACTGGTGGAATTCGGAACCGCGGCCGACAACCTGCATGTGATCCAGACGATCGACAAAGATGTTTTACAGGACAGGGCCCGAACACCGGAGTATACCTTCCTTACGATGAACAGGAACAAGAGTACTTTTTCATTCAAAGTTTCCGAATCGGATCGGGGAGGATTTGGCACCGGGTGGATGTTTGTAAAACATAACCGGGTGTACCAGCATAACCAGGTGATCCGCGTGCCCTGGACAAACAAGGACCTGTCTGTCGAATACATGACCTTCCGCGAAAAAACATTGCCTGGAAGCGATGAAAAGTGGAAGATCCGAATTACCGGGTTCAAGAAAGAACAAGTGGCGGCGGAAATGCTGGCCTCCATGTACGACGCCTCTCTCGACCAATTTTATCCCCATAATTGGGATGAACCCGGTATCTGGCCTTCCTATTATTCCAAAACAGCCTGGAACAGCACCCGGAATTTCGACTTTGTACAGTCGTACCAAAAATATGTAAGTGATAAAATTTCCAACCAGCTGGACAAACGATATGAACAATTAATATCTATTTCACTGTTCGGGGTTTCTTACCAGTTCCGGAATATGGTTGCGGAAGAAGCTCCACCCGCACCCCTGCCCGATCAGGATGCGGACGGAGTAGCCGATACATCAGTGAATGAAGTAGTAGTAGCTGCAACGAAAGATACAAGGAAACAGACCGGTAAAAAGGAAGGAGGGGCCAATGAAGAACCGGGTAATGGGAAACAAGAAACTCAAATCAGAAGAAACTTCAATGAAACGGCTTTTTTCTTGCCCGATTTGCGGACCGACAGTACCGGCGCGATCGAGTTTTCTTTCACGATGCCTGAAGCACTCACGCGCTGGAAATTCATGGCCCTGGCCCATACCCGGGACGCCGCGTTTGGAAACAGCACCAAAGAGATCGTTACCCAGAAAGACCTGATGGTGCAACCCAACCCGCCCCGGTTTATGCGGGAGGGCGATAAAATGGAATTCAGTTCCAAAATCGTAAACCTGACCAATAAAGAGATCACTGGAACCGCCGAGTTCCGGCTCTTTGACGCGTTCACCAACGAACCGGTCGACGGCCGGTTTCGCAGCATGGTTCCAAACCAGTATTTCACCGTGGGCGCAGGACAAAGCGAAGTGTTGAAATTCCCGATCGAGATCCCTTACCAGTTCAATACAGCCCTGGTATGGCGAATCGTGGCCCGGGCCGGCGGATATAGCGACGGGGAGGAGAATACCCTGCCGGTACTGAGCAACAGGATGCTGGTGACCGAAACCATGCCGCTTCCATTCCGGGGTACCGGATCCAGGAATTTTACTTTTACGGGGTTGCTCAATTCAGTAAACTCAGAATCGCTGCAACATCGTTCCCTGACGGTAGAATACACTTCCAATCCCGCCTGGTACGCAGTGCAGGCACTTCCATACCTTATGGATTATCCCTATGAATGTGCGGAACAGACCTGGAACCGGTATTATGCCAACAGCCTGGCCACTTTCATAGCCAACTCCTCCCCCCGGATCAAACAGGTTTTTGAAAAGTGGAAAATTGCGGACACAACAGCCCTGCTTAGCAACCTGCAGAAAAACCAGGAACTGAAATCCGTTTTGCTGGAAGAAACCCCTGGATGCTGCAGGCCCGGAGTGAAACTGAGCAGAAACGGAATATCGCCCTGCTATTTGACATGGTCCGCATGAGTCGCCAGCTGGATAATTCCTATGAAAAACTCCGGCAAATGCAAAGCTCCAACGGCGGGTTTGTCTGGTTCAGCGGCGGCCCGGACGACCGCTATATCACCCAGTACATCGTTACGGGGATCGGTCACCTGAAAAAAATAAACGCTGCAGGCGCCGGCCAGACCGAACAACTTGACGCGATCCTCCGGACAGCTTTACCCTACCTGGACCGCAAACTGAAAGAGGATTATGATGACCTGACCAAACACAAGTCAAATATGTCCCTTCAGCATATCGGCTCTGTTCAGGTACAGTACCTGTACATGCGAAGTTTCTTCCCGGGCCTGCCTGTCGACCCGGCTTACCGGACAGCTTATGACTTTTATTACAAACAAGCCCGCCAGTTTTGGGGTAAGATGAGCAAATACATGCAGGGTATGATCGCGCTGGCCATGTACCGGGGAAATGACCGGGTCACCAGCCAGGATATCCTCCGCTCCCTGAAGGAAACCGCTGTAACAAGCGAAGAAACGGGTATGTACTGGAAAGATCTCTCTGCCGGGTGGTTCTGGTATGAAGCCCCGATTGAACGCCAATCCCTCCTGATCGAGGCATTCCAGGAAGCAGGCAGCGACCTGAAAACGGTTGACGAACTCCGTACCTGGCTGCTTAAAAACAAGCAGACCACCAACTGGAAGACCACCAAGGCTACCGCCGAAGCCTGTTATGCCCTGCTGCTCCGGGGAACCGACTGGCTCAGCAGCGAGCCGGATGTGGAAATACAAGTTGGAAATACGGTTATACGTTCCCGTGATGAAATATCTGAAGCCGGCACCGGCTACTTCCAAAAGACGATCGCGGGGGATAAGGTAAACCCGCAAATGGGAAATATTACTGTACGTGTCGAAAATACAAAGGCCCCAAATACCAGCAGTGTTTCATGGGGTGGTGTGTACTGGCAATATTTTGAAGACCTGGACAAGATAAAAACCTCGGTCACCCCGCTGTCTCTTTCCAAAAAGCTGTTCGTGGAGAAAAATACCGATCGCGGCCCTGTCATCAGCCCCGTGGAGAACGGGGGAACAATCCGGGTAGGGGACAAGATCCGGGTCCGTATTGAACTGCGCATCGACCGGGACATGGAATATGTGCATATGAAGGACATGCGGGCCTCCGCCCTTGAGCCGGTGAATGTATTGAGCAGCTATAAATGGCAGGGCGGACTGGGCTACTACGAAAGCACCCGGGATGCCAGTACAAATTTCTTTTTCCCTTATTTACGAAAAGGAACCTATGTATTTGAATACAGCCTGTTCGCGACACATAACGGAAATTTCAGCAACGGGGTCACAACAATCCAGTGTATGTATGCGCCGGAATTCTCCTCCCATTCGGAAGGGATCCGGATCGATGTGGAACAATAAATTCAATAAACATTGCTCAACGTGGCACTGTTCATAACGGGTAAATTCAACGCGTACAGTGACATATTGGTCGTTGAACATTGAAGATTACATTTGCAGATGCAGGTCGATTATCTCATTATCGGGCAGGGTATTTCCGGAACCTGGCTGAGTTATTACCTGGACAGGGAACAGGCCAGTTTCCGGGTGATTGATCACCCCGACCCAAACACCCCCTCCCGCCTGGCTGCCGGGATCATCAACCCGGTTACAGGCCGCCGTCATGTGGAAGTATGGATGGCAGACAAGATCCTGCCCTTTTCGCATACTGCTTATTGTGAATTGGGCGAAAAACTCGGGGTAACTGCTATTTCCCGGACGGATATCATCGATTTTTTTCCCTCCCCCCAGATGCGCCTGAGCTTTCAGCAAAGGGTGGAAGAATCAGGAACATATGTTTCACTGGTTGAATCGCAGGGCGACCTCCATACCTTGTTTAATTATGATTTCGGGTATGGCGAGATATCACCCGTTTACCTGGCACAACTGAGAAATATACTTCCCGCCTGGCGGGAAAAACTGGAAAACGATCAAACCCTGCTTGAAGAAGTTTTTCAACCCGACGATCTGGAAGTATTTCCCGATCATATTCTTTACCGGAATATCCGTGCCGAAAAAATCATTTTCTGTGATGGCAGCCAGGGTTCTTCCCTGCCCTATTTCAGCCGGCTGCCCTTTGCGCCGAATAAAGGAGAAGCCCTGATCCTGGAGATCCCGGAACTCCCGGCTGACCGCATCTACAAAAAGGGGATGATCCTCGCCCCTCTTTCAAGTCCGGGTCAATGGTGGGTCGGATCCAATTATGCCTGGGAATTTGATCATGAAAACCCCACCAGGGAGTTTCGAAGCCGCACAGAAGAACTGTTGAAGTCCTGGCTCCTCCTGCCTTTCGCCATCCGGGATCATATTTGCGGGATCCGTCCTGCAACCCTCGAACGCAGACCTTTTGTCGGTATTCATCCCCGGTATCCCTCTGTAGGAATACTTAACGGCATGGGCACCAAAGGCTGTTCCCTGGCGCCATTTTTTGCCAAAGAACTGACCGGTCACCTGCTACGCAACAACCCCATTACCCCGGAAGCTGATATCAGGCGGTTCTCAGGCATCCTGTCAAGGGATTAAAAATACCTGACGGTTGAAGATCCTGTCTCTCCCATAAATTCAGCCCCCGCGGGCTTTTATCTTATCTTTGCGCCTCAGAAAAAACATAAATCCAGATGTACAGAACGCATACCTGCGGAGAGTTAAGATCGGGAAACAACGGCCAGGAAGTGACCCTGGCCGGATGGGTGCAGACCGTCCGGAAATTCGGGGCCATCACATTTGTAGATCTCCGGGACCGTTACGGGATAACCCAGTTGCTGTTCGGGGAAGAACTGAATAAACAATTGGACGAAAATCCGTTGGGACGTGAATTTGTGCTCCAGGTTACGGGCCAGGTGAGTGAAAGAAGCAGCAAAAATCCACAACTACCTACCGGGGATATTGAAATCAATGTTTCCGGATTCACCATTCTGAATAAATCAGCCGTTCCTCCATTCACCATACAGGATGATACGGACGGCGGGGACGATCTGCGGATGAAATACCGCTATCTGGACCTGCGGAGAAATGCGGTCAAGAAAAACCTGGAACTCCGATACGCGGTAAACCGGGCAGCCCGGAACTACCTGCACCAGCAGGGATTTATGGATATCGAGACCCCTTTCCTGATCAAATCCACCCCCGAAGGGGCACGAGACTTCGTCGTTCCGAGCCGGATGAACCCGGGGCAGTTTTATGCCCTCCCCCAGTCGCCGCAAACCTTTAAGCAATTGCTGATGGTGAGCGGTTACGACCGCTACTACCAGGTGGTCAAATGCTTCCGGGATGAAGATCTCCGGGCCGACCGCCAACCCGAATTCACCCAGATCGACTGCGAAATGGCCTTTGTGGAACAGGAGGATATCCTGAACATGTTCGAAGGCATGGTGAAACATGTTTTTAAAGAAGTCAAGGGCATCGATTATTCGGAACGCGTGGAACGAATGACCTGGGAAGATGCGATGTGGAATTACGGAAACGATAAACCCGATGTCCGCTTCGGGATGAAATTGCTGAACCTGAAAAAACCGGGATCGGTGTATCCGGGAAAAGAAGACCAATCCGCATTGATAAACGAAGCGGGGTTCAAAGTGTTTGATGAGGCTGAAACAGTACTTGCCATTGCAGTACCCGGATGCAGCGAATACAGCCGCAAACAGACCGACGAACTTACCGAATGGGTGAAGCGTCCGCAGATCGGGATGAAAGGTCTTGTCTTTATCAAGGTAAATCCTGATGGCAGCTATAAAAGCAGCGTGGACAAATTCTACAGCGAAGAAAGACTGAAAGCGATCGCCGATGCAACGGGGGCACAACCCGGCGGACTGGTACTGATCCTGGCAGGACCCGAAGAAAGAACCCGGAAAGCCATCAGTGAACTGCGTCTGGAAATGGCAGAAAGGCTGGATTTCCGAAAAAAGGATGAATTCAGGCTGGTTTGGGTCCTCGACTTCCCGCTCTTCGAATACGATGAGGAAGGAAACCGCTGGGTGGCCCGTCATCATCCCTTTACCTCCCCCAAACCCGAACAGATTGAAACCATGATCCTGAACAACCCGGTCATTGAAAACGCAGCCGAATACCTTCAACACCCCTATGCAGCGATCAAAGCCAACGCTTATGATATGGTGCTTAACGGGAATGAGATCGGCGGCGGGTCTATCAGGATATTCCAGCGGGAACTGCATGAAAAAATGTTTGCCGCTCTCGGTATGTATAAGGAAGAACAACAACACAAGTTCGGCTTCCTGCTCGGTGCCTTTGAATATGGCGCACCCCCGCACGGAGGAATCGCGTTTGGGTTCGACCGGCTATGTTCCATTCTCGGAGGCAGTGAAAGCATTCGAGATTTTATCGCCTTTCCCAAGAATAATGCAGGTCGTGACGTAATGCTCGATGCACCCTCAACCATCGACAAAAAACAACTGGATGAATTACAGATCCGGCTGGACCTGAAAGATTAAGATTCCAAAATTTTCCGAAGCAGGGCCCTCACTTTCGGAACATCTGGCAACATGGCCTGTTCCAGACCCATGTTCATGGGCACTGCCGGCAGGTTTAGCGCACCCAGCACTTCCACCGGAGCATCCAGCCAGCGGAAGCAGTTCCGTGAGATGCGGCCAGCCAGGGCCTCTGCGAATGAATTATTCTGCTGCTCTTCCGTAAGCACCAGGCATTTCCCATGCATTTTCACCCGCTCAAAAACCAGTTCTTCGTCCAGGGGATAAAGTGAACGCAGATCCACTACTTCCACGAGGCCTTCAAACCCCCGTGATGCGGCCCTGGCCCAGTACACTCCCATACCATAGGTGATTACGACACAGCTCTCCCCGTTCTCCGTTTTATCCGGGCGGGCCTGCTGTACGATATTGGCCTTGCCAAATGGAAGAATATAATCCGCGGCCGGTTCGGGCATCCGGGCCTCTTCAGTTCCCGGTACTTTGCTCCAGTATAGTCCTTTGTGCTCCAGCATAACAACCGGATTCGGATCATAATAAGCCGCTTTCATCAGCCCTTTCATATCCGCGGCATTTGATGGATAAGCCACTTTAATTCCTTTGATCGAAAGTACGGTAGATTCAACACTGCCGCTGTGATAAGGACCGCCCCCGCCATACGCTCCAACGGGGACCCGCAGGATCATCGAAACTGGAAATTTACCGCAGCTGAGATAACAGCTTTTGGATACTTCGGTTACCAGTTGGTTAAACCCCGGATATATATAATCGCCAAACTGTACTTCCACAATTGGTTTTAATCCAACAGCACTCATGCCTACACAGGATCCGACCACATATGCTTCCTGGATTGCCGTATTAAATACGCGGTGATCTCCAAAACGATCGCCCAGGGTTGCCGCTTCCCGGAACACCCCTCCCAGTCTTTTCCCCACATCCTGGCCGTATAAAACAGCCTCGGGGTGTTGCTCCATCAGCTCCCTGATGGCAAACAAAGCTGCGTCTACCATGATTACTTTTTCCGAAGAGGCGGGTGCGCGTTCCCCACTTTCTTCCGTTACCGTTGTGGGTGCAAAGACATGGTCCGCCACCTTGTCCGGATCAGGTTCCGGGGCTGCCACAGCCCTTGCAAAATCAACCGAAACCGTTTCCGCCGCTTCCTGTTCAATTGCTGTAAGTTCTTCCTCCGTTATACCTCTTTCAATCAAAACGCCCCGAAGTTTGGGATGGGGATCTTCAATTGCATGTTCACGGAGATCCTTTTCATCCCGGTAAAATTCTTTTCTCACCCCGCTTGTATGATGCCCCAAAAGCGGAACCTGTGCATGTACGAGATAAGGTTTTCTCCTGGTCCTCACAAAATCAACCACCTCACTCATCACTGACCAGGATGCTTCAAAGTCACTGCCATCCACCTGTACCCGGTTCATCCCCTTGAACCCGGCCGCAAACTCAAAAGCGTTCATGGCGCGTGCCTCTTCCGCAGTCACACTGATACCCCAGTTATTATCCTGGACCAGGTAGATGACCGGCAATTGCTTCAGCACGGCAAACTGGAATGCTTCACTTACTTCTCCTTCCGTGATGCTGGCATCGCCCAGGGAACATAGCACAACGGGCAATTCACCCTGTTCCCCGCGACGTAGGCGATCCGGCAGGTGCCTTTCAAGATACTGGATCCCCTGTGCGATTCCCGTTGTGGGTATGGCCTGCATGCCCGTAGCGCTGCTTTGGTGGATCATCGTAGGTTTATCGGTCTGTCTTGAGTTCGGATGAGAGTAATACTCCCGGCCTCCCGTGAAAATATCATCTCCTTTAGCCAGCAACTGAAGCATCTGCTCATAAGGTGTAAAGCCAAGTCCCATGATCAGGCTTTCATCCCTGTAATACGGGCTTACAAAGTCCTGGGGCTGCAACTGAAAGGCAGTTGCCAGCTGGATCGCTTCATGCCCGCGGGAAGTTGAATGTACGTATTTGCAAATGCTGCGGTTGGCCTCATAGGTCTCTGCCATCGACCGCGCGCGGCACATCAGCCGGTAGGCCCGCAATAAAAGATTGAGTTCGGTCATTCTGAAGCAATCATTCTGATCAACAAAAATAGGGCATGCGGCACAGCAATAAAAGAAAACCATCCCGGTTTCGCGGGATGGTTCTGGTAGCAGTTGGTTTTGTTGCCGGGAATATCCCGTCACAAATTATTTCACTTCAAGCGAAAACATGCTTTCATCTTCGATAAAGGCCTCCAGTTCATCACCCACAACCACTTCGCCCACGCCAGCCGGGGTACCGGTGAAGATCACATCCCCGATATTGACGGAAAAATAATTGGAGATATACGAAACGATCTGGTCAAAACTGTGAATCATATCGCCGGAATTCCCCTGTTGCACCAGTTCCTTGTTTTTATAGAGGCAGAAGTTGATATCCTTCTTGCTTTTGATCGAAGTGACCGGGATCCATTTGCCGATCACCGCAGAATTATCCCAGGCCTTGGCCTTTTCCCAGGGAAGGCCCTTTGCCTTGAGCTCATTCTGCAGGTCCCTGGCGGTAAAGTCAATACCGGCCGTGATGGCATCATAATACTTGCCCGCAAATTTTTCCTGGATATATTTCCCGTTCTTGCTGATCCGGAGGACCAGTTCACATTCATAATGCAGCTCATTGGTGAACTCGGGATAATAAAAAGGAGTATGCGGCTGAAGCAGTGCGCTTTTGGGCTTCATAAAAATGACCGGCTCATCGGGGACCTCATTTTCAAGCTCCCTGGCATGCGCTGCATAGTTACGGCCTACACAAAAGATTTTCATAAACAGGTGGTGTTTGTGATAAATACATCGGATACTTTACCGGTGGCTTGTTTATCCCATATATTCAGTGGTCATCACTATGTCTATTGGATTCTCCCCGTTCTGGTACTGAAATTTGGCAGGGGGAGGGAGGTCAGGAGAGCTAAAGTAAGTAATGAATCTGATTTCTCATAGCGAATACTCCTGATTATTTACCTGGTTCATGGCAGGGGTAATACCCTGTATGGCAAAGGTTTCAATGACTTCCACGGAGGCCTCGATCTTGAGTTTTACCAGCGGTTCCTCGCTTTTTTTCCAGGTTCCCAGTACATAATCGGCCTGTGTTCCCCGGGGAAAATCATTTCCGATCCCGAATCGAAGTCGCGGGTATAAATTGGTTCCCAGGGATTCCTGCAGGCTTTTCAGCCCGTTATGACCGGCATCGCTCCCGCCGGGCCGCATCCTGAGCTTACTCAGCGGCAGGGCTATATCATCTACTACCACCAGCATCCGTTCGGCAGCCACTTTTTCCTTCTCCATCCAGTATTTTACAGCCCGGCCGCTCAGGTTCATATAAGTGGTCGGACAAATACACACGAAGTTTTTCCCTTTCCATTTTAGTTAGGCCACATAGGCAAGCCGGTCGACCCGGAAAGTTCCGCCATGTTTTTGCACAAATGCATTAACCACGTCAAAACCGATATTATGACGTGTATGGGCGTATTCGTCACCCACGTTACCCAGGCCGATGATCAGGAATTTCATACAATCGAATAATGACCAAATATCGGATTAAGCAAACAAAAAACCCGTCCGGGCAAAGCCGGAACGGGTTTCAATATCGGAATGAGATTTATTTCTTTCCTTTTTCTGCGGCCGCGGGGGCAGCAGCGGCAGCAGGAGCAGCGGCTCCGGCAGCAGCAGGGGCTGCAGCAGCGCCGGCGGCAGGGGCAGCGGCCTCGTCCTGTTTCAGGTGCCGGGTAAGCGTAACCGATGCGATGGGTATACGGGGAGAGTTCAGGATCTCGTAATTGTCCATTTTCACATCCTCCACGCGGATATTCCCGTTCAGCTCCAGGTCATCGATGCTGACTTCGATCTGCTCTTTCAGGTATTTGGGGTAGGTCTTTACTTTGAGAGATTTCATCTTGATGACCAGTTTACCGCCATCTTTAACACCCGGCGAAACCCCGACGAATTTCAGGGGGATGTCCGCAATCACTTTTTTGTCATCCACCAGCTCCAGCAGGTCCACATGGATCAGTGTGTCCGTGATCTTGTCGAACTGGAGATCTTTGAGGATGGTCCGGTAGGTTTTGCCGTCTACGTTGACTTCCGCTAACTGGAAACTGGGGGTGTAAACCAGGTTTCTGAACGCTGCAGCGGGAGCCGTGAAATTGACTTCCTGCGCGCCGCCGTAAATTACACCAGGCACCAGTTCCTGAGAGCGGAGTTGCCGGGTGGCTGCTTTCCCGAATCCGGTCCTCAGTTGTCCTTCGATTGTAATTGTTTTCATTTCTATGTTTGTTTAATTGTTTACGCTTTTCTTATTGCTTATTTATCCTTTCGTTGCGAATGAATAAACAGGCTGGTGATACTTTTGTTCTCAAATGCGTTCCGGATTGCCACCGCAAAAAGTTCTGCCACACTCACCACCCGGATCTTGCTGCTTTCCTTCCTCAGCGGGATCGTATCGCAAACCACCAGTTCCTCAAGTACGCTGTTCTCTATGTTCTCATAGGCCTTTCCACTCAGCACCGGGTGTGTGATCATGGCGCGAACACTCCGGGCTCCTTTTTCCTTTAAAAGACCTGCACTCTTGGCCAGGGTTCCGCCTGTATCACAGATATCATCGATCAGCACCACATCCCGGTCCGTTACATCCCCGATGACCACCATGCTGGCGATCTCGTTGGCCCGTTTCCGGTGTTTGTCGCAGATCACCATTTCCGCATTGAAATAATTGGCGATCTCCCGGATCCGGTTAGTAGCCCCCACATCAGGGGCCGCAAAGGTAAGGTTTTCCAGCCGGAGATTCTCTATGTAAGGGATAAAAACAGCATGGCTGTCCAGGTGGTCGACCGGAATATCAAAATAGCCCTGGATTTGGGGAGCGTGAAGGTCCATGGTGATGACCCGGTCGGCCCCTGCCGCTACTAACATGTTGGCAACCAGCTTACTGCCAATTGCCACCCGGGGCTTGTCCTTCCGGTCCTGGCGGGCATATCCATAATATGGAATAACGGCGATCACTTTGTCGGCCGAAGCCCTTCGGGCCGCATCGATCATCAGGAGCAACTCCATCATATTGTCGGTGGGAGCAAACGTACTTTGGACAAGGAACACATAGTCTCCCCTGACGCTTTCCAGGAAAACCGGACAGATTTCTCCGTCACTGAACTTTTGGATATTGACCTTACCCAGCCGGGTGCCATATCGTTTACAAATTTGCTCTGCCAGCTTCTGTGAGCCGGTGCCGGAGAAGATTTTAGCGTATTGCATGGCGGTAGAATATTGCCAGAGGCAAATCTTTCCTCTGGAGCCGCTAAGATACTGATTCACCTATCGGGTCGGAAAAAAAACTCGTTTTCCCGGAGGATAAAAACCAGTTTTCACGTCCCTTTTCACAATCGCCTTGTAGCCGGGATTCCTACCTTGAAGCAACGGGGATTGTACCGGTCATCGTTTTCGCGGGACTGCCGTCACCGATAGATGCGGAGGAACTGGAGTTACAACTGTAAAAGAGGGCGGAACAGATAAAAATGGAGAACAGCAAAGCCACTACATATATGCCGGCGAAAAACAGGATGGGGTGCAGGGAGCCCATCGGGGTAAATGATCTGGATTTCATAACAATTGGATTTTGTGTTTTTCAATAGGTTACCGGTGGCTGGCACCTGATGCGAACTCCGCAACAGGAAAATAAAAATAGAAGACATACCCATTCTATGCAAGAGCACAAGTACCCAATTAAAGAGTGGTCAAAAGACGACAGGCCGAGGGAAAAATTACTATCGCGGGGTGCAGAAAACCTCAGCAATACCGAACTGCTTGCAATCCTTATTCAAAGCGGGACCCGGCAAAAAACGGCATTGGACCTGGCCCGTGAAATTTTAAAACCGGGAAAGGATAGTTTGTCGGACATGTGGAAAATGTCGATACGCGATTTAATGAAAATCAAGGGTATAGGCCCGGCCCGGGCGATCCTGATTACCGCTGCCCTGGAGCTGGGCCGGAGAAGACAGAATTCCCCTGCTCTGGAAAAACGGGTTATCACTTCGAGTTCGGATATTGCCGGGTTTCTGAAATCCAGGTTACAGGATCTGCGTCATGAGATCTTCGCCGTTCTATTTCTGAACCGGGCCAATAAGGTAAACCACTTTGAAATAATCAGTGAAGGAGGGATCACCGGTACCGTTGCCGACCCCCGGATCATACTTCGGAGGGCCCTTGAAGAAAATGCTGTGAGCCTTATACTTTGCCACAATCATCCCTCCGGCAGTCTCCGTCCTAGCCGGGCCGATGAACAACTTACCGGAAAGCTTAAAGAGGCAGCCCTTTTACTGGATATAGCAGTCATCGACCATATCATCGTAAGCGAAAGCGGCTATTTCAGCTTTGCGGATGAAGGGCTGCTTTAAGCAGCGACCGGCATCATGCCTGTGCCGGAGGCCCCCCGAAGTTCATCGGGAGTTGTACTTCTTCCAGGTCCTTGATCGTTCCGTTAGCCGCTTCATAGCGCTGTATATTATCCGTAAGGGCCTTCATAAACCGCTTTGCATGCTGGGGAGTAAAGATGATCCTGGATTTTACCTTGCTTTTGGGTGTTCCGGGCATGACATTTACAAAATCGATCACAAACTCGGCATGTGAATGAGTGATGATAGCTAGGTTGGCATAGGAGCCTTCAGCAATCTCTTCGGAAATCTCGATATTCAACTGATTTGGCTGATTGTTTTGCTGATCCATATGAAACTGATTTTGGCAAAAATAAGCTGAAGACCTGTCCTGATAAAAAAGAAAACCGTCTTGTAAATACAAGACGGTTTTCACAATCAAAAATAAAATTTATTATCTGGGACCGATATACTTCCAGGTCTCATCAAAAGTTACACGAGGCCCAACAGGAACAACGCTGGGTTGAAACATGAAATATTTGATAAGGATGTCCCGGCTGCCTTGAACAGCATTGGCACCGCTGGGATCAAGAGCCGCACTCCTTCCGTTAGAAGCAACATAGTTTGGTGCACCGGTACCTGTCTGGGGGTTACCCAAGGCAGTAGAACCACCCCGGCTGGGATCACCATAAAAATTATGGACTCCGGAAACAGTATTGGTAGCTGCATCAAACTTAACTACAAGGCCATAGCTGCCAAATCCGGAATGGGCTCCAGCGTTCAGCATTGGATGACCGATAGTTCCCCAAATGGTATTGTCGAAAGCGATACACTCATTACCACCTGTGGTAATCAAGTGAAGTTCCCAAGCACCATCGTTTGCACTAACAAAAGGATCGCTGATGGGAGAGTTTGCATTATTGTTATTCCACTGTGTAAAAGGAGAGCCAGAAAGATCAACCATGGGACCAGTTACTGCATACACACCATCCCAGATATTTTTCGCACCGATCTCAACTACAATGGATTTTTGTGTGGAGATCTTTCCATCAGCTGAAACAAAATCGATGGTAAAACCCAATCCATACAGAGCACTTGGATTCAGAACCGTGGCATTGGGAATATTAATATAGATCTGTTTTGAAAAATCACCATTTTTGAACTGGAAAGTAAAGGTACCACCCATACCGCCTACTTTGGGTACTTCAGACTCCAATGTATACCAGGCTGAGGGGAATTGGATATAATTGGGGTTCATTGCCCGCACGGCAGCAGTATCATCTTTTACTACAACTGTCGTTACGGTATTCGCTGCATCGGCATTTGCAGCATCCTTACGCAAATCACAAACCAGCAATTTTTGAGATGTGGTAACAAAATCAATTGGGTTTTTCTTCAGTGTAGTAGGGGTGCCACCACCGAGTATTTTTACAAATGTTGCGCCTTCTGAACCGAGCGGTGTGACCTCTTTTTTGACACAAGAGGCGAACGCAACGGCAATGAACAGCAGTGCGTATAATGTTTGATTCTTATTCATTTTGTTTCTTTTTTTTAAATTAAACATTATTGGTCCCACCATACTTTGGTATCCTGGTTATCACCCCCGATAGCAGTTGCTGCAGCGTTGGTGTTGTCAGTATTTGAACCATAAGTTTGCTGGCCATATGTATATCTCCTCGGAATCTGACGGGTGCTGTTGGTTGCATCAGGCGCAGGAGTAAGTACCGGCCAACCGGTCCTTCTCCAAAGACTCCAACCTCTCTGGCCGTCAGGATAACTGGCTATATATTCCTGGATGGCAATATTCCTGATGTTGGCTCCGGTACCTGCGGGGTTGGCCAGTGCAACTGAAGGCTGAGTAAAATAACCGGCCCCAGGTGCTGCTACACCCCACTGGGCATGAGAAGCAATAATTCCTTGCTGGTACATGGAATTCATATTCTCAGTAGTCCAACCGCGGTCTGCGGCTTCTGCCCGAGCCAGGTACATTTCAGCTGCAGAAATGATGGTAACGGACCCGGTTTGTGTCCGGAGATCACCACGCAGGATACGAGCCCAGGTCGGGTTTGCCGAGGTCCAGGGATCGACAAAGTTACGAAGACGTCCGTAAGGAACACCCAGTGAAGACGGCTGGTTCCAGTCGGCATTGGAAGTGCTCTGATCTTCGGTTTTACCACCAAATGCGCTTTGGCGTGCATCTCCCAAACCAGACATCAGTGTGGTCATGGGCGCACTTTCACCGAAATCTCTACGACCGTTATACAGATTCCACCAGGGAGAGCTGAAGTTACCTCCAGGATAAGTTACCGTCATGTTATCAGCGTTGCTGGTGATGATGCCGTCTGGGTGGTTCAACGCAGCATTGAACTGAGCAGCAGCGAAACCACCGGCAGCAGGATATTTTTTGCTAAGCTGAAGTGACAGGCGAATGCGCAGCGAGTTCGCAACTTTTTTCCACTTGGTGATATTTCCGCCAAAGATGATGTCACCGGAAATCGCTCCGCCACCGGCATTGAGCTGGTTAACGGCGGCAGTCAGTTCATTCAGCAAAGCCGGGTAAATATCAGCCTGCTTGTCGAACACCGGAGTCCCGTTCCCCTGCAGCGACTGGGAATAAGGAACATCACCCCACTGGTCGGTCACGATGGCGAAGATATGTGACTTCAGGATCCGGGCAACGGCCTTCATGTTATCATTGGGGCCATTGTTGATGATATTCTGACAGTCGTTGAGTACCCCGGAATAGTTAGGCTCAAAATTGATCTGGGGCAGCGAATACAGGGAAACATCTGTGTACTGTGTTTCAGAAAAATACTGGCAGTAAAGACCACCACGGGTAATGGTTGAATACCCGACCGTGGCTACTTGCACGTTTGTCATCAGGGCATTAAACAGCGGGCTGCTGGTAACGCCGGGATTGACGTTGGTATCCCCGAAATCCGAGGAATACCTTTTACAGCTTGTAAAAAACAAACCCAAAGCCAGGGGCAGGACCGCTAACCTTTGAATGCTTATTTTTTTCATATTAATAATGTTTATTTATTTAAGTTAAAGGTTATTAGAATCCAAGTTTCAGGTTAACACCAAAACCTCTGGTTCCGGGAAGATTTCCTGCTTCACCACTCAGGTTACTGATCTCAGAGGGATCGAAGTCTTCAGTCTTGGCATAGATCAGGACAGGGTTACGTGCAGTCAGTGAAAGCACGGCTTGTCTTGCCCATTTCTTGGTAAAGCCCCACTTCTCGATCGGGAGGCTGTATCCTAATGAAACCTCACGCAGCTTAACGAATGTAAGGTCATATACATAGGGGTCAAATGCCCTTCTGTCGTAGATCGAGTGGAAATAGTTCTGGGCTTCCACATAATAATCTACAGGGCGACCAGTAGCATCAACACCAAATACATGGACACCACCGCCATCGGCTACGGCATCACGGATCGGGTTTCCTTTATCGTTCAGGACGGCAGTCCGTGCAGTAAGACCAGAGTAAGAACCCCACATGTTGGACAGGGAGAAGAACTTACCACCAATCTGACCGTCAGCATTCGCTGCCAGTACGATACGCTTGTATTCGAAAGTTGTCTGGGCACCGAATGTGTGCTTCGGAAGTACGGAACCATAAGAAACGTTCGGGTCATTAACATAAAGACCAGTGGCATCCAGCACAGGCTGACCGTCGATCCGCTTCATCCCGTTTCCGTAGAGCTGACCCCAGTCTTTACCAACCTGGTGCAGCATGTAGGGACCCACAGTTCCCCAGTTACCCTGGATACCTGCAGTCTTGTCAACACCGGGAGCCAGTTCTTTCACTTTGTTCTCAGAAAGAATACCCCAGTTGGTATTGATTTCCCACTTGATATTGCTGTTCCATACGGGGCGGCCCATCAGTCTGAAGTTCATACCACGCTTGGTGATCAGACCGGCGTTTGTAAGAAGGGATGTATATCCGCTGGCACCGTTTACAGTCACAGCAGTCGGGAAGTCTTTGTCATCACCGCTCCAATAAGTGAACGAAGCACCGATTCTCCTTCTCAGGAATTCGAGGTCGATACCAAATTCCATCTGGCGGGTAACCGAACCCCGGATGTTGGGGTCAACCAACTGGTCGGGGGTTCCCATCAGGATGTTTCCGTTCCACTGGAACTGGCCGGGGGCATATGCGAAGCCTGGGTAGGCGTAGGCGCCGATACCGCTGGGAATCTCACCCACAGAAGCACGCAGTTTACCAAAGGAAAGGGCTTCAACTTTCAGCAGTTGGCTGAAGATGAAAGACACACCGGCAGATTTGGAAACGATATAAGATTTGGCCGGGGGCAAGTCAGACATCCAGTCCTGACGCAGGGTGAAATCCAGGTTCAGGAAGTTGTCCCAGTTGAATTGACCGGTCAGGTAGATCGCACTGTATCTGAAATCACTCCGTCCATTTCCAATCGTAGGTTGGTTCTTGGAGTTAGAGATTGAAAACAGGTTGGGAACACTCAGACCATTATTGGTGTTGGCGTTGACGGACTTGGCAAGCTGACGGAAGATATCCGTACCGAAGCTCGCATCAACCCGCAATTTGTTATACTTCCGGGAGAAGTACAATTGGGCTTCCATATTGGTCCGGTTGGAGTTAGAATTTTGGGTGCCATAAAATCCAAGACACTCGCCGCAGTTACCGGTAGTCTGGGTTCCGCTTTCAGCCAGGTCAGAAGAATACTTCTGCTCAGCCCAAACCA
>JBMSNP010000004.1:0-74343 GCA_049421765.1 Chitinophagaceae bacterium | reverse complement strand
GTAAAAAAGAGTCGTAACGCCAATGAAACTTTCCGCATTCAAGTTCAAACGTTTATAAACGATTGCAACGGATATTGGCGGTGATCAAATTGTTATAGCAGAAATGGAAAAACCGCCACCCTGTTTTTAGGGTAGTCCGCAAACCGTTCCCGGTACCACCGGTGATGACTAAGCGCCCGGGGTACCAGGTTGGCATAGGTCCAGATGGCAAAGGCCAGGGCCGGCAGGTTCCAGGCCATCAGCGCAAAACCCGCCCATTCAATGATCTCCCCGAAGTGGTTGGGACAGGAGATATAGCGGTAAAGAAATCCTTCAGGGATCCGGTACCCGGTTTCACCCTTGCTCCGAAGCCGGATCAGGATATTGTCGGAGCGGATATTGATATACATCCCAGCAGCAAATAATGCCAGTCCAGGGATAAATGACATACTGCCCACCCATCCTGTTCCGTATTTCCCTGCCGGTGCCAGTTCCGCCAGGTAATACCCGTTCAGACCGGCGTTCACCAGGTTGAAAAAAATCGCAGAGAGCACGATCACCAGGGGCATCTGTTTTCCCCGGGCTTTTATCCGGAATGGAAAGATCAGCGCCCGGTTGATATAATGGAGGATCCAGAGCGCAAAAAGGATCCAGGCATATCCTTCCCGGGAATGTGTTCCCCTGAGGAGGAAATAGATCATGATAAAGAGAGAGGGGAGTTCCATGATCAGCCAGCCCAGCCGCTGCGGGATAACCGGGCCCCAGTCCTTCCGCGTATGCCGCCCAAAGGGAGCGGTGACACGGAACAACAGGATATGCACCGCCACCGCGATGCCGATCCAGCCCAGCGTGATCCAGGTAAATAGTTGTAAGGTCATGGATGATCTGCCTTTTTTCTTACAGGCTTATATGAGCGGCCCGGGCCTTTTCCGGGAATTTCGCAAAACCTCAAACGTTAAACGTCAAACCTCAAACCCCAAACCTCAAACCCGATCCCTATCCCCCGATCACCAGCTTCTCCATCTTTCCCAGCCAGTCTTCACTGATCCGGGCACCCAGACCGGGAAGATCCGGGACTTCGATCACCCCGTTGGCCAGGTATTGTATGCCTCCGGCAACGGGATCCTCCCGGAACATCAGGGCGGTGTCAAAATCAAAATGCTGGATCGCGGGACTGCACAACGCGAAATGCGCAAAAGCAGTCATCCCGATCCGGGATTCCAGCATGGCGCCAACCTGTAAACCCACACCCGCCTTTTCCGCATGCTCCACGATCTTAAGCGCTTTAAATATTCCGCCGGATTTGCCCAGCTTGATATTAAAATAATCACAGGCATCCAGTTCGATCAGCCTCTCCGCGTCGTGGTCATCGCTGCAGCTTTCGTCGGCCATGATGGGGATCGGGGAATTTTTCCGCACTTTGCGCAGTTTCATAAATTTCCAGCGGGCAATGGGCTCCTCGCAATGCTGGATACCGAATTCCTCGAGGGCGTTCAGGGTTTCAATGGCCTCACCCACTTTCCATCCCTGGTTGGCATCGATCCGGATCGGGATCTCATATCCAACCGCGGTACGGATGGCACGGATCCGCTCCACATCGGTCTTTCCGTCTCGCCCCAGCTTCACCTTGATAGCCGGGTACCCCGCTTCCTTAATCCGCAACGCTTCGGCCGCCATCGCTTCCGGTTCGCCAATACTCACGGTATAATCCGTAACGATGGTCTTGTTTTTTGCTCCGCCCAGGAACTGGTACAGGGGCCGGCCGGCATGCTGGGCGGCCAGGTCATACAGGGCCATATCAAAAGCGCTCTTGATACTGGTATTCCCGTAAATGATCCGGTCCATCAGTTCGGTCAGTTCGCCGATCTCCAGGGGGTTTCTGCCAATAAAAGCTTTGGCGAAATATTGTCCCACGGCAAAACAGGTGTCCTGGCTCTCGCCGTTGATCGGCATATACGGGCTGCATTCACCCGTTCCCACCGGGCCTTCTTCGGTCAGGATCCTTACAATGACATTATCGGCCGAATATTCGGTTCCCAGGGAAGTGGTGAAGGGCTCCTTAAGGGGGATGGAAAGCTTATAGAGTTCTACCTGCCGGATCGTTAAAAAGGAGCTCATGGATGGGTGTTTAATTTGTTAATGTGCCGAATTGCCGATGTGAAGCTGAAGGGATTTTAATCTCTGTAAAACATGCTCCGCCCTTATTCTCCGGGAACCGGTATTTTTCCAGCACGATTTTCGCAGGAAGATACCAAAATACCGCGTTCCCCGTTAATAATCAGAATCCATCCGCAATGAAAAAAATCATTCCTTTTATCTGTCTCTCCCTGTTGTTTCTTTCCTGTAAAAAGGAAATAAAAGAACTGCCCCCGGCCACGCAGACGGGTGCCAACACTTTCGGGTTAAAGATCAATGGTGAGATGTGGGTGCCCCAGGGTTTTGCCGGGATACCGGACCGTGATCTCCTGGTTGCCAGGCTGCTTGGAGATGTGCTGATCGTCACTGCGCAGAATTTCTCTTCCTCACCCACGGAAACCGAATTCACATTCCGTCTCTTTGGGGTGAATGGTCCGGGTACCTACCCGCTGAACATGAATACCAGTTATCCTTCCGGACCCGCCAGTTACGGATACCATGTAAAGCGTCGCTTAAGTCCCCTCGATGAGTGGATCACTTCCGCCGCGCAAACCGGTTTTGTCACCATCACCCGGCTGGATACCGCGGCACATATCGTCTCCGGTACTTTCGGGTTCAATGCGGAAAACCTGGTGAATGCTGCACAGACGATTTCGGTAACTGAAGGCAGATTTGATGTGAAATATTGAGGCGAGATCAAATGCCTGTTTCGGGGAGAGAGGAAAATTCAAAATGAAAAAAACCGGGCTTCTCAGGTTTGGAATTTATTTTTTTTCGTACCGCATGATACTCTGATCAGGGTCAAAACAATATCCGCAACCCCACCCCGAGCATTCCCGTCCAGGGGGCCCTTTCGTTGATGTAGATATAACGGCTCGGGTAGCCGTCTGTAGGTATCCAAATCCTTCCTTCAGCATAGATATACAAATCGCCGCCCAGGTATTTTTCAAGACCCAGTCCCGGGTCGAGGGTCAGCCGTTTGAAGTTTGCCCGGCCGCTGATCACGGGTACATCGTAAACGGATGTGTCGATGGTTACGGAATGTTTATTCTCCACCCGTCCCAGCAGGAGACCAAACCCGGCATAGGCATAAAGACTCAGGCCCTTTTCCAGTTCAGCATTTCCCAGCAGGTATTTTTTCCATCCTGCCGAAAACTGTTTGAGCCGCATATTGGCATTGTTTACATAGGCAACCTGTGAAGGGCTGGTCGCCGGTGATCTGGCGGGGGCGTTGAGGTCATTGCTGAACTTTCCGTTAGAATAATATGCGAACCACAGGTAGATTCCTTCTTTAGGGGTGAGGTGGAATTGGGCCTGAACGGTTTGTCCGATCACCGTAAAGCGTTGCTCCTTTTTGAAATTATGCTGTATGCTTAAGTCGGTGGCGATGCTGAACCGCATATATGGCGTTTGCGCGAGGAGCGGCCCGGCACAGGATAAGGTCAGTATGAGCAGGATTTTTTTCAATCAGTGATTGCGTTACAATGTTACACATTAATCCCTGAAAATGATAAAGCCACCCGCTCTGGCAGGTGGCTTTTTGCAGTGGGTTTCGGTTCTGTCTTATTTCATCAATTTGAGTTCTTTGATAATGTTTGATCCGCCGCCCAGTTTATCGATGCACCAAAGTACATAGCGGATATCCACACAGATGGTACGGTTCAGGTCCTTGTCGAAAGCCAGCTTATGGCTAAGCGCTTCATAGTTTCCGTCAAAGGCCAGCCCGATCAGTTCACCGCGGTTGTTGATCACCGGGGAACCGGAGTTCCCGCCCGTGATATCGTTTGTGGTGATGAAACCGATCACCAGGTCCTTCCGGGTGGGGTCCATATACTGACCAAAATCCTTTTTCTTCAGCAGATCGATCTGTTTGGAAGGAAGATCGAACTCGTAATCACCGGCCTTGTATTTTTCAAGAATGCCTTTTGAAGTGGTTACATAATCATAGAATACAGCATCCCGGGGCCTGTAGGATTTTACATTCCCATAACTAACCCGCATGGTAAATGTGGCATCGGGATACATCATTTTGGCTTTCACCGGATCCATTTCCATGATCCCTTTCAGGTAAAGACGGCCCAGTTCCGCGTTCTTTGCATTGAACATCTGGAACAGCGGGCTGTACTTGCTGATATAATTTTGGAAGAATGTGCTCGCATGGGCAAAAGCGGGGTCTGTTTGCAGGGTATTGGCATCCGGATTTTTGACAAAAGCGCTCCAGCGGGCATCATCAAAGATCATGGTGTTCCGGAAAATCTCGGCCGCATATTTTTTGTAAGTGGCGTCGTCATCCAGGGATCCGTATTTGTCTTTCAGCCCCCCGTAGAACCCAATGGGGTGCTGTTCTTTTGCCACATCCTCATAGAACATCCGGGTAGTGGCTGCTACGATATGTTCGTCCGAAACCTTGTTTTCCTCGCCGAGGAAATTTTTCCGTTGCTGGTCTGCGGCCTCGGCTGCTTTTTTCACATCGGCCGCTGAAACACCGGGTTTTACCAGCAGTGCTTCGAGTTGCAACAGCGTTCCGGCGAACCCGATCAGCGGGGAACCGTTGATGCCTTCATTGATATACTGGCGGTGCTTTGCATAAGGTCTCCAATCTTCATAGATCTTAGCCCAGTCCGACAGGATGCTGGCATATTCTGGTTTGTTTTTGGCCCAGGCCTGGAATTTTTCCTCGAAGGCTTTTTTCTGGCCATAAATATCATATTTCAGCAGCTGCTTGGTTTCCCCGTCAAAGAATTTCCAGTAGTTGGCGATCCCGGCATAAGAGGAAGCAAGTTGCAGTTTTACTGCGGGATCTTTTTTCATTTCATCAAACATGTATTTCAAACGGACATCCCGCAGTTTAACCAGGGAGGGGTTGTTGATATCGGTGGCCAACTTGATGCCATAAGAACTTTCATACCGGTTGGTGCCCCCGGGATAACCCCAGATCATTGAAAAGTCACCGTCTTTCAGGGGACGCAGCGAAACAGGGAGGTACCACTTGGGTTTCATGGGGATATTTCCTTCCGCATATTTTGCCGGTTTGCCGTCTGCGCTTGTATAAACCCGGAAAACGGAAAAGTCGCCGGTATGACGGGGCCATTCCCAGTTGTCGGTATCGCCGCCGAACTTACCCACGCTCTCGGGAGGAGTTCCGACAAGCCGGATATCGGAATAACGCTGGTATACAAAGGCCAGGAACTGGTTTCCTTTGAAAAGGGCGCTGACGCGGGTTTCGATATTCTGGCTTGCATCGCTCATCCGCTTGTTGATAGCGGACAGTACTGCAGATTGCCGCTGTACGCGCTCGGCGCCGCTGAGACCCTTCAGGGAATCCATGACTTCCTTGGTTACATCATCAATACGCAGCAGGAACTGGATCGACAGGTTTGTCGGGATCTCTTCGCCCCGGTTACGGGCATAAAAACCGTCCTGCAAATAGTTGTGCTCGATGGTACTGGCCGATGCAATGGCATTATACCCACAGTGGTGGTTGGTGAAGATCAGTCCTTCCGCGCTTACGATCTCCCCTGTACATCCGCCTCCGAAAATGATGATCGCATCCTTCAGTGATGGCTGGTTGATATTGTAAAGTTGTTCCTTGGTCAGTTTCAGTCCCTTTTTCACCATTTCATTATACACCTGCTGGCCAAGCAAAAGGGGCAGCCACATGCCTTCATCGGCAAAGGATTTAAAGAACATGCCAATGGCAAGAACGATCGTCAGAATATATTTCTTCATAGCTGAAAATTTAGTCCGCAAACCTACGTAAAATGAGGGAGAATGTCATTGAGCTTGATCGGGAGTAAAAGTGAATTTTAATATCCGGGCGCCGGGCTCCAAAATACTGACTATGAGCTTCAAACGACAGGCATCCTGGCTGAATCCGGAACCCTGCAGAATAACACAGCCTTCTCCAGCTTACATGAAATTTCCACTACTCCACAGGTTCATTAAGTGTTTTCCAGAGCAGGTCTTTGAGTTCGGTCAGTCCTTTTTGGGTTACCGAAGAAATAAACAGGTGGGGAATGTTTTTCGGGAGTTCCCCGGCGATGGCTTCCTTCAGTTCTTCATCCAGCATATCGCTTTTGCTGACGGCGATGATAAACTGTTTGTGCAGCAGTTCGGGATTGTATTGTTCCAGTTCGCTGACAAGTATTTCAAATTCCTTCCGGTGGTCATTGCTGTCGGCCGGGACCAGGAAAAGGAGAACCGAGTTTCTTTCGATATGCCGTAGAAAGCGGTGACCCAGGCCCTTTCCTTCTGCTGCTCCTTCAATGATGCCGGGCAGGTCGGCGATACAGAAACTTTTTCCGTCGCGGTATTCCACGATCCCGAGGTTGGGCGTGATGGTGGTGAAGGCATAATCCGCGATCTTGGGTTTGGCTGCAGTGATCACAGACAGGAGAGTGGATTTGCCCGCATTCGGAAACCCCACCAGTCCCACATCGGCCAGTACTTTCAGTTCAAGCACTTTCCAGCCTTCCACACCGGGCAGACCGGGTTGTGCGTATTCGGGTGCCTGGTTGGTGGCCGTAGCAAAATGGGAATTACCCAATCCACCCTTGCCTCCCGGGAGCCAGATCACTTCCTGTCCGTCTTCAAGGATCTCCACTTCCTGTTTCCCGGTTTCCTCATCCCGGGCAACTGTTCCGAGGGGAACTTCAATGATAATGTCCTTCCCGTCCCGCCCGTGTGCATTATTGGACCCGCCTTTTTCCCCGTTTTCTGCCAGTACATTTTTATAATAGCGCAGGTGGAGAAGCGTCCAGAGGTTCCGGTTTCCCCGCAGGATGATATGCGCACCCCGGCCGCCATCCCCCCCGTCGGGACCGCCCATGGCCGTGAACTTATTCCGCATAAAATGCTTGTTTCCCGCTCCGCCGTGTCCACTTCGACAGAAAATGCGTATCTGGTCTACAAAATTGCTTTTCTCCAAAACCGGATTTTTGTTTGAAGCAGCAAAAATATACTTTAGTACTCACTAACCACGTCTTATGAAGTATCTCTTATTATGCCTGGCCATTCCTTTCCTGGTGGCCGGCGACTGTGGAGGCAGAAAAGACAAAATCGAAAAAGAGAAATCTGGCAGCAGTACGGAGGTTCCGTCCTGTGTGCAGCGCCTCATCGACGAAGCATCCCGGGAAACCCCGCCCACCACACCCGTTCGGGTGGATGAATATACCTACAAGGGAAAAAAAGTATACCTCTTTACTTCTCCCTGCTGCGATTTTTATAATCTTTTGTATGATGCAGACTGCAGGCGGCTCTGCGCCCCCTCAGGAGGAATTGCCGGCCGGGGCGACGGCAAATGCCCGGATTTTGATTCCACTGCAAAAAAGATAAAGGAAATCTGGACGAATTCCGGGAAATAAAAAATGCCCCGTCAGAGCCGACAGGGCATTCTTGTCGTCAAGGACATTGTTTTATTGAACGACGATCTTTGTGCTAAAGGCCGCATTCCCTTTCGCATCAAGCACCTTCACGAGGTATACCCCTTTTGAAGACGATGCGTTGAGTTTTATTTGCTGGACCTGCATTTCGGTATTTACATTTACAGTCTGCCGCATTGATTCACGCCCTGTTACATCCGTTATCTGGATTGTATAAGCCCCGGGTTCCAGGTCTCCAAATTGCATGGTGAACTGGTTCCCGGTAACAGGATTGGGGAATATGCTGACCCGTCCGGCTCCTGCTGCATCGGTCGCGGGAATGCGCATCAGTTCCATGGGATCCGACGGTTTTTTATTGCCTGAAGCCAGCAGGTTGCTGTTGGCCAGGTCGGAACTTTGCCATACTGTTCCAGCCAGGGCAAAGGGGGCAGCTGCAAGGGTTTTCATATCCACGGTAAAGTATGAAGGAGCCTGAACGGCTGCGCTGGCAACCAGCACGCGGTTGTCTTCATTCACAGCGGCCCCGTTTACGGTATAACCTGCGGGAAGTCCTTCGATCACCCCGAGATAAGTGGCTACTTTGGACGAGACGTTAATTTTAAAAACATTGTTACGGGCGGAGAACACATACAGGTTCCCGTCATCATCGGCGATCATATCGCCGCCATAACTGCTGCATGAATTGTGGATGGATATATTCTTGTTGGCCGGGTCATCCACAATGGCGCCCAGGTCGGTGACCGTAATTTTTTTTCCGGTGCTGAAGCGGATCAGCTGCATCGCATCGTTGGTCATGGCATACCCGTTCCCGTCCGATGCGATCACCATACGGGTAACGATATTACCCTGGTCGGAGGATTTAACGGGTTTGCCGGTAAAAGCGAAATCGTTTACAAAATAGACCTTCATGGTCTTCAGGTCTATGTAACGGAGCTGGTCAACAAACATCGGCGTATAATAAAGCCGGTTATTTTTTTTGTCAAAGGCCATCGCGGCGACACCCGTCCCAAACGGAGCGTTCACCCATTGGCCAAACCGGGCATCCGTCATCGGAACAGATGGCTTTTTGCTGCTGGCGTCCCAGGCGGCAGCATTCACGTCGTTGCCCTGAAGCAAAACCGCGCTGTATTCGCCGTTTTGCAGGTTCAGCTTGCGGAGAAAACTCCAGTTGGCCCCGGTAGGCTGCACATCTGTGATGGAGTAGGCAAACCGGTCGGCTTGCTGGGCGGATAAAACGGCGGACAGGAAAAAGGCTCCGGTTAAGAGTGTCGCTGGGAGTAAATGTTTTCTCATACGCTATAATTATTAAAGGTTTGTACCCTGAAACTTTCGGGTGGATAAAGTCAAGTATTAAATTACGAACATTTTCACTTTCGCAGAAGAAATTTTTGACAGGAGTGGAGGGCTTATCCTTTCAGGGGTTTATAGCCGTACGGCTGATCGGGCCGTTCTGCGGGTAGTTCCGTAAGTGGTTCGCAGGGTTTTAGTGAATCCTCACATTCCGCGGGGAGGGCCTGGTAAAGCCTGGTGCCCTCGGTCTTCCAGGCCAGCATCTCATCAGTTACCTGTTTTACAATCTTTCCCGGGTTGCCCACCACTACACTGCGTGCAGGTATCTTTTCCCCTTCGCGGATGAAAGTGAGTGCGCCTACAATACTTTCATCCCCCAGTTGCACGTTGTCCATAACCACTGCATTCATCCCCACCAGGCAGTTCTTTCCGATCGTGGCTCCGTGGATGATGGCGCCATGACCGATATGTGCACCTTCCTTCAACCGTACCGTTACTCCCGGAAACATATGTACCGTACAGTTCTCCTGTACATTGCATCCGTCTTCAAGAATGATTTGACCCCAGTCGCCTCTCAAAGCCGCCCCCGGGCCAATATAGCAGTCTTTGCCGATGATAACATTCCCGGTAATGACAGCCTGGGGATGCACAAAAGAGGTCGGATGAATGACCGGCCGGTAATTATTGAATGCGTAGATCATAATGAAAGCAGCTTAGAAGATTCATCCGGTTTATTCCGGCAACAGCGTTTTTTCCGTTCTGTAACATAGCCCTTTGAACAGGGCTACTTCATGACCTTTCTGGTTAACAATGCGGATATGATATAAACCGGTTGTTCTTCCGTTATGGATTTCATGGGCTTCGGCCGTCAGCACATCATCTACATGAACGGGCTTGATAAAGTTGATGGAAGTGTCCAGCGCAACCGACAACACATTCCGGTTATTGCAGGCAAAGGCAAATGCGCTGTCGGCCAGGGAAAAGGTAATTCCGCCATGCACGATCCCAAAGCCATTTACCATTTCGGGGCGAATAGTCATCCGGATCCGGCTGTACCCCTCCCTGATTTCCAGCACTTCGATACCCAGCCATTGGCTGAAGAGGTCATGCTTCATCATGTGTGCGACCACTTCCCCGGCGCGTTTATCATTTGCTGCATTCATATGCTGGATTTATTTTCCTTTAAAAGCAGGTGGTCTTTTTTCCATGAACGCGGCCACGCCTTCTTTATAATCTTCAGTATGGGCGGCCCGTTGCTGGAGCTTGTCTTCATTTTGTAACTGCTCGTATAAAGTGTGTGTGGTGGACCATTGCAGCACCTTTTTGATCAGGTAGAGCGCCTTGGTGGGCATGTGCGACAGGGTTTCAGCCAGTTTCAGAGACTCTGCCGAAAATGTGGTGTCTTCGTAATATTTGTAGATCATACCCATGCGCTCTGCGTCTTCAGCGACGACCTTTTCACCCAGCATCATCAGGGCAGTGGCTTTCTGCCAGCCGATCAGCCGGGGAAGAAAAAAACTCCCGCCTGTATCCGGTATCAGGCCGATCCGGGAAAAAGACTGGATAAATGATGCCGATTCCGCGGCCACCGTGATATCACAGCAGATCGCCAGGTTGGCTCCCGCGCCGGCAGCCACTCCGTTGACGGCAGCTATTACCGGTTTTTCGAGTTCGCGGATCCGTGTTACGATCGGGTTGTAATGTTCGCTGAGGATGCGCTGTATCCCGGGGCCTTCCGGATCCACCACTTCTGACAGGTCCTGGCCCGCGCAAAAGGCTTTCCCGTTGCCCGTGATGTAAATACACCGGATTTCATCGGATTTGCAGGCGTCCAGTTTTTCCTGCATCAGCAACGCCATTTCGCGGTTAAAAGCGTTCAGTTTTTCCGGGCGGTTAAGCGTGATATACGCGATCGAATCTTTTATTTCCAAAAGAACAGAAGACATGAATCTTATTTTTCTGACGAAGATAAATATTCCGCCGGCTAATGGCACTTGAAATAATCAAAGGGCTCGAGGCATTCATCACACTGGTACAACGCTTTGCAGGGAGTGCTTCCGAATTCACTTACCCGTTGTGTTTTCCAAGAATCGCAATGCGGGCACTGCACCGTCTCTGCTTTGGCAAACAGGGGATCATCATTCCCGGTACGACGGGAATTGGGCGGGGCGATCCCGTATTCCCGCAGTTTGCGTTTTCCTTCTTCGCTCATCCATTCTGTGGTCCAGGGCGGACTGATCGAATGGGTGATCCGAACTTTTTTAAATCCCAGCGTGGCCAGTTCGATCCGGATCTGGGTCGCGATCAGGTCCATCGCCGGGCAGCCGGTATAGGTGGATGTAATGATGACTTCGAGTTCATCTTCATGCAGGATGATATCGCGTACGATTCCCAGGTCGATGATCGATAATACAGGCACTTCGGGATCCTTGATCTCTTCGAGATAGGCATAGAGGGCTTTCTTATCGATTGTCGTGGTATTCATACGCTTACCATTCGGCACCCGGATAGGTTCTTTGCAGATACTGAAGATCGGCCAGTACATAACCGAGGTGTTCGGTATGTATCCCTGTTTTGCCGCCTTGCTGATTGAAGATACCCGCCGGTACGGACAGGGTCGCTTCCTCAAAGACGGTGTTTATTTTTTCTGACCATGCTTCCCGCAGGGTGGACGGGTCCACTCCCGGTTCCGTTTCATACGGGGCAGGCAGGAAAAGTTCACCAGTATAGGGCCAAAGATCTCCGATTGCGGCTTCCATACGGCGGTGGCTTTCCTCCGTTCCATCACCCAGCCGTATAACCCATTCGCTGCTCCAGCGAAGATGGTACCGCACTTCTTTCAAAGATTTTTCCGCAATGGCCCGGAGGGTGTTATCCGGAGATTTCTGCAAGGCCTGGTATAAGTTGAACTGGTACGCGCTGAAAAGGAATTGGCGCAAGATGGTTCGGGCCCAGTCGCCGTTTGGTTGTTCCACCAGCAGGCAATTCAGGAATTCCCTTTCTTTCCGCAGGTAAGCCAGGCTGTCTTCGGTGGATCCGTCTGCCTTCAGTTGAGCGGCATACTGGTACAGGCTCCGGGCCTGTCCCACAAGGTCGAGGGTGATATTGGTCAATGCGATATCCTGCTCCAGCACGGGGCCATGGCCGCACCATTCCCCGTTGCGTTGTCCGAGGATGAGGACGTTGTCGGCCAGGTGAAGGGTATAATTGATCAGTGAACTCATGGTTAAGAAAAAATGTTAGTTGTACGGTATTTAATATGCCAAACTCACAGATCGTGTCGCTGCACTTACATATGATTCACTTCATCCGGCAGCTGGTAAAAAGTCGGGTGCCGGTAGATCTTGTCTTCTGCAGGATCATACAGTTCGCCTGCTTCTTCGGGTTTTGAGGCCGTAATATGCCTGCTCTCCACCACCCAGATGCTTACGCCTTCCATCCGGCGGGTATATACATCCCGTGCGTTTTCAATGGCCATCTGTGCATCGGCCGCATGCAGGCTTCCGGCGTGTTTATGATCGAGCCCGTTTTTACTGCGGATAAAAACTTCCCAAAGCGGCCAGTCATGGCCGGAGTTTTTACCCGACGTTTGGGTTCCCCCTTTTTCATCGGGGATATCGCCGTAGCGAAACATCTTTATAGTCAGGTTCATACTTTTTGATTATTAATTATTGATTATTGATTATTATCCAATCTCCTTTTTCGCTGTTTTCAGGTATTTGATATAACCGTTAATTTGTCGAAGACAATGTTCATATTCCTGTTTTATCTCACTCAAAATAACTACTGGAATATATTTTTCATCAAATGCAGTGATCATATGTTCGAAAGTTTCACATAACGAGCCCCTCGACTGACGACAGAACTGGATGTTTTCCTGGTAATGAAAACGCCCAAATCCCTCTGCAATATTTGCTGTGACCGAGCGACTGGCTCTTAACACCTGGTCTTTCAAGCGATAACCTTCCGTCTTTGGAAAAAACGCAGCGGTTATTACCGCTATTTTTTTTCTGAACTGCCGGCATGCCAGATACACCGGTAGTTGATAAAAATGACTGTATGTTCCCATCTCATCACTGTTTCCTTCTCACGATTTGAATTTATGATAACAGGCTATGATTAGCCTGAATAATTAATAATCAATAATTAATCCATCAGGCAGCCTTGTCCCTTCTCTTTCTTTTTTCCGCATGGACCTCCGCCGCTTCCCGCACCCATTCGCCCGCTTCCCAGGCCTTTCGCCGGGCATCCAGCCGTTGTTTGTTGCAGGGCCCGTTTCCTTTGACCACCTGCCAGAACTCATCCCAGTTGATCTCCCCGAAATCATAGTGGCCTCTCTTGTCGTTCCATTGGAGATGATCGTCCGGGAGTTTCATGCCCAGCACTTTTATCTGCTCGGCGATCATATCCACGAAATTCTGCCGGAGTTCATCATTGCTCTTGCGTTTGATCTTCCACTTCATGCTCTGGTCGCTGTTGGTGCTTTCGCTGTCCTTAGGACCAAACATCATCAAAGAAGGCCACCACCAGCGGTTGATCGCATCCTGGCACATGGCTTTTTGTTCCGCG
This sequence comes from Chitinophagaceae bacterium, assembly GCA_049421765.1. Taxonomy (GTDB): domain Bacteria; phylum Bacteroidota; class Bacteroidia; order Chitinophagales; family Chitinophagaceae; genus JJ008. The sequence continues at coordinate 60,988 of JBMSNP010000004.1, read as the reverse complement.
GTTCCCCGCGATAAGACCAGCAGGGATTCAAAGCCCTGGCGCTGGTGAAAACTTTCTTCTTTACAGATCCGGACCATCGCGCGGGCATACGGTCCGTATGAGGTACGGGTCAGCATCACCTGGTTCATTATGGCGGCCCCGTCTACCAGCCAGCCGATCGCCCCGATATCGGCCCAGGTGAGCGTAGGGTAATTGAAAATGGAGGAATACTTTGCTTTCCCGCTGTGCAGATCATTGATCATTTCTTCCCGGCTCATGCCAAGGGTTTCGGCAGCCGAATACAGGTAAAGCCCGTGACCGGCCTCGTCCTGCACCTTCGCAAGCAGGATCGCTTTTCGTTTCAGGGAGGGCGCACGGGAAATCCAGTTTCCTTCCGGCAACATTCCCACGATCTCGCTATGGGCATGCTGGCTGATCTGCCGCAGGTTGGTTTTGCGGTAGGCATCCGGCATCCAGTCGCGGGGCTCGATCTTTACTTCATGATCGATCTTATCCTGGAAAATCTTTTCAAGGTCTTGTACAGGCATGGGCCGATTTTTAGGTTACAAAAGTAACTAAAACTAACGCCTGTTTGAGGGAATTGTTTATGATGTTTGTCAGCATATACATACCGGTATTTCGGGAGACAGGAGTCTGTTTACCGGTCTAATAGGGCTGCTTGTGTGTTAAATTATTCAGATGCCGCTTTCCTGCCTTTCCAACTCCACTTTTTCAGACTGCCGATTTCAGTCCAGTACCCGTCAAATGAATTGTCTGATGCAAATTCAAATTTTAAATTCCCGTTGCCTGAAAAACCGTTGGCTGTTACTTCCCGCCAGCTGCCGGAAAGATTAAAAAGACAGCTGTTATTCTGTGATAACCCGGAAATATTGATCTTCCCTTTGATCTTTCCGGTTACGGTGCCGGTATACCGGGTGGTATAGGTATAAGTTGCTTTTACCGAATCTGCGTTTACTTCGCTGATCTGTAATTCCAGTGAAGCCACACCCAGGTCGGTCTCAAATTCACAATTCCATTTTCCTTTTAAAATTCCCCCGGCGGTTTCTGTGTCACACTGGGCAGCGCTAAATAATACCATCAGGATGCCAAGGGATGTCAAAATTTTTTTCATGACACAACTGATCGGTTACAGGGTTATTTGATATCAAAATCGATGCTGATTTTTTCCGTTTTCGGGTGACTTTGACAGGTCAGGATATATCCCTTTTCCACTTCTTCTTCTTCGAGGCCCCAGTGTACATCCATTTGTACTTCGCCTTCAAGCAATTTGGCCTTGCAGGTACAGCACATCCCGCCTTTGCAGGCGTAAGGGAGATCGGCGCCTTCTTTCAGCGCCGCATCCAGGATCGTGAGATCGCTGCCAAGCGGGATGGCAATGTCAAGGCTCCGGCCGTCCAACTTCAGTGTAACAGTGCTTGCGGGACCGGTCCTGGCGGATTTTTTTGCAGCGGATGCAGCCCCTTTTTTCGCAGGTTGCCCGGGAGAAGTAAAAAGTTCAAAATGGATCTTTTTTTTGTCTGTACCATTGTTGAGCAGGTGATCACGTACAGAAAAGATCATTTCCTCGGGGCCGCACAAAAAGAATTCGTCCATTGAGGAAAAGCCGAGCAATTTGTCAAGTTCAGCGAGTTTTTCATCGTTGATCCGGCCAAAATTCAGGGGAGTTTCGGTTCTTTCCCTGCTGAAAACATGTACCAGGTTGAACCGTTCCATATACCTGTTTTTGATTGCTTCCAGTTCCTCGAAAAAGATCACGGACCCGCGGTTGCGGTTGCCGTATACCAGCGTAAACTGACTTGCTGGTTCAGTAGCCAGCGTGGTTTTAATGAGCGACAGCACCGGGGTGATACCGCTTCCTGCCGCAAATGCCAGGTAATTTTTTTTCTGCCCGGGATCCAGGGCGGTATAGAACCGACCCACCGGCTCCATCACTTCAAGCCGGTCACCCGGTTTCAGGTTTTCGTTGGCAAAAGTGGAGAACAACCCGTCTTCAACCTTTTTGATTGCTACCCGCCATTCCTGGTCCAGCGGACTGGAACAGATGGAATAGGTACGCCTGACCTCCTCCCCGTTGATGGTGGTGCGCATGGACAGGCTTTGCCCCTGTATGAAGCGGAAATTTTCCCGTAGTTCGGCGGGGATTTCAAAGGCGACCGATACGCATTCGGGGGTTTCTCTTTTGACTTCTCTGACAGTGAGTTTATGAAAATGAATGGACATGGGTCAGGGATGTTTTCGTAATCCATCAATCATGATCGTGAGCATGTTTTCTTCGAGTTCCGAACCGTTGATTTTGGCCTTGCTGCGGTGCCAGCTTTCGATCCCGCTGATGGCATGGAGGATGATAAGCACGGCGGTGGAGGCGTCAATCTTTCGGATTTCATTTCGCGTGATCCCTTCCCGGACGATCGAGGCGAAGCGTCTCCGGTAACTGCGGCGCTGCGCATGAAAATTGGAAAGGTAAGGTTCGTCCAGGTGTTTCCATTCCCGGTCGCTCACATAAACCGCTTCGTAATTGTCCACCATCTGGCGGATGTGAAACCGGAGCAACCCTTCGATTTTTGAAATAGAATCCTGCTTACTGTTCTCCACGGTATCCATGTGCACATTGAAGATATTGGCCACATCAAAACAGATGGTTTCGAGGATCTCGTTCTTGGAGCGTATGTGGTTGTAAAGACTGGCCGCTTCGATTCCTACGGTCTCGGCCAGGTCGCGCATCGAAGTGGCAGCAAAACCTTTTTCACGGAACATGGTTGCCGCTTTGCGGAGGATCAGTTCCTTCTTGGATGCTTTTTTCCTGGGTGCCTTGCTGGCCATGTTCAAAGATAATTAGTAAATCGGAGTATTTGCCGGAACGATAGGCCGAACACCTCATCCGGGAGGATGCCATGTGCCGGATTACCCGAATTTCGGCGTAATATTGCCCCCGGATAAGAATTCGTAATAGCCCAACCTGAAACCCCAAACCCAAAAAACTCAGCATGTCGCTTATTACTGTTGGAACCATGGCTTTTGATGCGATCGAAACACCGTTTGGAAAGGTCGAAAGGATCGTCGGTGGCTCTGCTGTTTACGTGGCTTATGCAGCCAGTAATTTTGTAAAACCGGTACAGCAGATTTCCATCATCGGGGATGATTTTCCAAAAGAAGAACTGGATGAACTGCGCAGTCGGGGTGTGCACCTCGACGGGGTGGAAGTGGTTAAGGGCAAGAAATCCTTTTTCTGGAGCGGCCGCTATCATGAGGACATGAACAGCCGCGACACGCTCGTCACTGACCTGAATGTACTGGCCGATTTTGACCCCGAAATACCCGACAGCTACCAGGGAGCCGAATTCCTGATGCTTGGGAATCTGCATCCGAAAACCCAGCTGAACGTGATCCAGGAACTCCGGGAGCGACCAAAACTGATCGCGATGGACACGATGAATTTCTGGATCGACTCCGCCATGTCCGAACTGAAAATCGTATTGCGTTATGTGGATATGCTGATCGTGAATGACGCCGAAGCGCGGCAGCTCACCGGTCTTTTCTCACTGGTAAAAGCCGCTAAAGCCATCATGCAGATGGGCCCGAAATACCTCATCATCAAAAAAGGGGAACACGGGGCGCTGCTCTTCCACGGGGATGATGTGTTTTTCTCCCCGGCGCTTCCCCTGGAAGACGTATTTGATCCCACCGGAGCCGGCGACACTTTTGCCGGCGGTTTCATGGGACACCTGGCAAAATCCAATGACATCTCCTTCGACAATATGAAAAGGGCGATCATTGTCGGTTCGGCGATGGCCAGTTTCTGCGTGGAAAAATTTGGACCCACCCGGTTAAAGGAAGTCACCCCGCTGGAAATTGACGCCCGGTTGCGCCAGTTCAAGGAGCTGGTAAATTTCGAGATCGAGTTGATCTGAACCGGTCTTTTTTAGGTTTCCCGTGCTCTTATTTCAGGAAACGGGCCAGCACAATGGCCTGCTTGAATTGTTTTTTCTTTCCCTGGAGGTTGAACATTTCCGTGAAAAAAATATACACCCCAACCGGAAGCGGGGCACCCCGTTCATCCAGGCCGTCCCAGTTCCAGTATCCCTGCAAACCCAGCAGTTCGTTTGGGACCAGTCGCCGAACGGGTCGACCCGCCGCATTAAAAATCGTAACGCTGGCCATATAACCTGGCTCTGCTACTACATATTGCAGACGCGCAAAATCATCCCGGCCGTCGTTGTCCGGCGAAAAAACAGCCGGGGATACCGTTACAACGGCACGGATATCATTCCATGTCCGGAACTGGGAATTGACAGCAGTGGGTGTGGCATACCCAGAGCCGGAAGAAGCACTGTGCCAGTTCAGTGGGTCTGTGGATGGACCCGCCGGATCGATCCGTTCCAGGGAAACCCCTTCGACATTATTCAACAATTTAAAATGCCAGTCTTTACTATAGCTTACTTCATCCACCACTTCTCCCTGGAAATTCAGCAACACTACGGTGCCCTTGTCATCGGGAAAAGACGGAGGGGAGCCGATCGCAAGAACCTGGTCGGGATTTTTTACCAGGTACTGCAACAACAGGTTGCCGGGATCTTCCGTTTCGACCAGGTAATCACCCGGAAAAATGTACCAGGGAACCGGGCTCAGCGGTTTCACAGAACTGATCGCACCCGCCGCATTTCGGGTGGCTATATACAGCCGGGAACCGTCGAGTATCTTTTTGCTTTTATTATACATCTCAACAAAATCTTCGGCATTGCTGCGGGGATTGAACAGGATCTCGTTTACAATCCAGTCACCCGGAACAGGGTCACGTGGCCGCCCGGTTCTGACCAGGCTTTCGGAAACAATGGTATTTCCCCGGCAGTCTGAAACATGGGAGACGAATACCTTATAGATGCTGTCGGGTACCAGGGGTGTGTTTATTTGCAAACGCACTTCATTAAACTGCGGGGGGATGGGAATCGCTCCCCGTATCCCCGTCCCGCTGCTCACCCGGTAATGCGTCAAATCGGCACCGGATAAACTGTCGACCGGTTCATTAAACACCAGCACGATGGTCAGGCTGTCGGTCGTATAAGACCGCAGCAACTGCGGAGCATTGGTGTCCGGTAGCCGGCTGTCCGTGGAATTCAGTCTTCCGGGGCTTCCCCCCGTGCTTCCGGTACTGGCAGTCCAGTTTTCTTTTCCGCCGCAGGGATTGGCGGGATCGATCATTTCAAGCGTCCAGCCTCCTTCTTTCTTCAGCTCGTTTCGGTACCAGCTTGCTGAATAAGCTACTGCATGGATGGTGAGTCCCACTGCCGAACGGAGATAAACCAGGTCTCCGTCATTGTCGAGTGATGGAAAAGAAGATACCGTTAACACACGTCCGTAAGCCGACATGGCAGCGGCTGCACTTCCGCTGCAAAGGATAACAAAACTGTCGGGTTGCAAGGTAAAAACAGGGAGGGGGCCGCTTTGACCGGAGACATCGCCGATACGCCAGTTACCCAGGTTCAGCGGCCTGGAAGAAACATTGCGCAATTCGATCCATTCATTTCCGGGCAATCCCACAGAGGGACTGGGGTCAGCCATGATTTCATCGATTAGAACATCATAGCGGTTTTGGGAAAACATACAAACAGGGGTAAGCCACAAGGCCATCAGGAATATTTGTTTCATCACCCTGCAAGTTTATGATGCGGCCGGATTGATTCCCGGTAAAAATCCCCGTCAATTTTTGGCGATAATACCGGCCGCCGTTACTTTTGCACCCGTTATGCTGATTAAAAAACACGCCAAACGCAATAAGAAACGTTCCTGAAGGAAGGTTTGCAGCGTTTTGTATGTTACCGCATAAAAAGTTTTGCAGGCCTTCCCGGTGGAAGGCCTTTTGATTTTAAAAAAATGATAAACCCCAAAAAATGAAAATTGCAGTGGTTGGCGCCACCGGGCTGGTTGGCACAAAAATGATGCAGGTGCTTGCGGAAAGAAATTTTCCCGTTTCGGAACTGATTCCCGTGGCTTCTGAGAAATCGGTTGGCAAACAGGTGGAGTTCAAAGGGAAGAAATATACCGTGGTGGGGATGGAAGATGCCATCAAGACAAAACCGGCCGTGGCGATTTTTTACGCAGGGGGTGGTACCTCGCTTGAATGGGCGCCCCGGTTTGCAGAAGCGGGGATCACGGTGATCGATAACTCATCGGCCTGGCGGATGGACCCCGGCAAACCGCTGGTGGTGCCGGAGATCAACGCCGATGTGCTGACGGCCGCGGATAAGATCATTGCCAATCCGAATTGTTCCACAATCCAGATGGTGGTTGCATTGAATCCCCTGCACCGGAAATACGGAATCAGGAGGATCGTAGTGAGTACCTACCAGAGTGTAACCGGTACGGGGGTCAAAGCGGTGGAGCAGCTTAAAGGGGAGCGGGCTAAGGAGATCCAGGGAGATAACCCGGTTTACCCGATGGCTTATAAATACCCGATTGATCTGAATGTCATTCCGCAAATTGATGTGTTCCTCGAGAACGGATATACCAAAGAGGAAATGAAGATGGTAAAGGAGACCTGTAAGATCATGCGGGATGACTCGATCCGTGTGACGGCCACCACCGTCCGGATCCCGGTGATGGGCGGACACAGTGAATCGGTGAATGTCGAGTTTGAAAATGATTTTGAACTGGCGGATGTGCGCGCCCTGCTGGCATCGGCACCCGGGGTCGTGGTTGTGGATGACCCGTCCGCACAGCTTTATCCCATGCCGATGGATGCGCATGAAAAAGATGATGTGTTTGTGGGTCGTCTCCGTCGTGATGAGTCGCAACCCAAAACCCTGAACATGTGGGTGGTGAGTGATAACCTGCGCAAAGGGGCTGCCACAAATGCCATCCAGATCGCTGAATACCTGGTTTCCGCCGGATTGCTTTGAATCAGTCCAGGCAGGTATTGATAAATTGAATCAGGGGCTGCAGGTCCGCAAAGGCTGCGACCGTTTTTCGGGTCAGGTCTTTTGAAACCAGGAGGGTGTCCGGGATCCGGATCATCGCGATATAACTTTTTAACCGGAGATATTCCGCGGCTGGATTGCCGGGTTCATATCCTTTTGGTACGCGGCTGAGCAGGAACTCCGCACTCCGGTCAAGATCACCATAGGTTGTTTTAAAATTTTTCTCCGCCAGTATCTTTTTAAAGCCTGGCAGGTTGTAATCGATCTCCTGCCGGATCTTTTTCAGTGATTCGGGGTCGGGCATATAGATTCCGCCGCCGGCAAAACAGTTTCCGGGTTCGAGGTGAAAATAATACCCGGCGCTGTTCCAGGCTTTTCGGCCTCCCCGGTTTATACTGGCGCCGAAATTCGTTTTGTACGGCGATTTGTCTTTTGAAAAACGGATATCCCGGTTGATCCTGAACATACAGTCCCGGGCAGACAAACTCCGGATGGAAGGATCCTTTTTCCCGTGCAGGGAGATCACCGACTGGATAAAATCCATGAAATTCTCCCGGGCTTCTTCATACCGCTTCCTGTTGGCGTCAAACCAGGGTTTGTTGTTATTCTTCTTGAGGTCTTTGAGGAATTTGATCGTCGCGGGGGTTATCATTGATTTTTTATCAAAAACTTGAAGTGAATGTTACGGACCCGTACCGGTGCCCGCATGTTGTGGCCGATTTACCGGGAGATAAACGGATCAGATCCGCGCCCAGTTTTCACCACTCTTTATCCGGTAGATCGTCATCTCGCTGACCCCGTACTGCTCAGCCAGTTTTTTTATGGTGAGCTTTCTGTTTTTGGAAGACAGTACGGCTTTTATTTTCCGGACCTGGGCGGCGGTGAGTTTGAGTCCTTCTGTTTTATTGGCCTGTTTTTCCTTGTAGGCGATCTTGGCCGGGCTTTTCTGCTGGTGCGTGATCATTTCTTCCGGGGTGGCCCAGCGCAGGTTCTTGACCGCATTATCCAGTTTGTTGTGGTTTCGGTGGATGACATACCGGGCCCTGGGTGATTTCTTTTCCAGGAACAAACGCGCGATTTCACGGTGGATATACAAAGTACCGTTGTCGTCCGGCCGGTGGAGATTCAGCGTCCGGTATCCCGTGGTAAGGGAACCGTTCAGCAATTTCCCATCGCCGAGTACATCTTTTTTGTAGCTGGCAATACGACCCATTGTGGATACAGCATACCGGTTGCGTAACTGCTTCCATCCGGGGAATGTCAATGGCTTCCAGCTTTCGCCGGGTAATTTCCTGATCATAACTAATCAATTTAACCAGGGGCAGGTGCCATCAATAACGAGGTACGGGAAAAGTTATCGGAGCATTTGCATGAATACCTCTAAGGTAGAAAATTTGAAACAGAATACCGGTTATTTTTTGCCGATCATTTTCAGGAACTCCGCTTCGGATATGATTTTGATCGAATTTATCTTCTTCGCTTTCTCCAGTTTGCTCCCTGCATCTTCTCCCACCACGAGATAATTCAGCTTTGCGCTTACACTTCCGGCTACACGGCCACCGTGGTTTTCAACCATTGCCTCGGCTTCACTCCTTTTCAGGGTGGGCAGGGTGCCGGTAAACAGGAAAGCCTGACCTTCCAGGTTGCCTCCCGTGGACAATTTCTTCTTTTCATTCTTCAACGTGAGCCCGAGGGATTCGAGTTGTTCCAGCATATCCATATTATGCCGGTTGCTGAAAAAATGATGAATGCTGCCAGCCACTTTCGGACCCACATCTTCCAGGTTTTGGAGGTCTTCAAGAGAAAAATTCTTAAAATCATGAAGGTGATTGACTGCCTGGGCCAGGTTTCGCGCGGTTGTTTCGCCGACAAAACGGATACCCAATGCATAAATGAGCCGGTGGAGCGGCTGTGTTTTCGAACGGGCAATGGCCTGTTCCAGGTTTTGGATTGAACGCGGACCAAATCCTTCCAGGGTTCCGATCCTGGAAAAGTTCAGTTTATAAATGCCCGGAATATCTTTCAAAAAACCCAACTCCACAAATTTCCGGACATTGGCCTCGCCCAATCCCCGGATATCCATCGCATCCTTGCTTACAAAATGTATGATCCGTTCAATCACCTGCGCGGGGCAGTCGATATTGGGGCATCGCCATACCGCTTCCTCTTCAGGTTTAAACAACTTGCTGGAACAGACCGGGCAGTTTTTTGGAAAAACGATCTTTTTCTCATGTCCTGTTCTTGCATCCGAAAGTGATTTAACGATCTGTGGGATCACATCGCCGGCCCTTTCTATCAGTACCGCGTCGCCGATCCTCAGATCCTTTTCGCGGATGTATTCTTCATTGTGTACCGAAATACTGCTGATGGTTACTCCCCCTATGGCAACGGGTTTTAGTTTGGCCACCGGGGTCACGGCGCCGGTTCGGCCCACCTGGAATTCCACATGAAGCAGTTTACTTGTTCCCTGCCGGGGTTTGAATTTGAAGGCTATGGCCCAGCGGGGATGATGGGACGTCATCCCCATTTTGTCCTGCAGGCTGATATCGTTCACTTTGATGACCATGCCGTCGATCTCATACGGAAGATCATCACGTTTGGTCTCGAACTCGTGGCAGTATGCGATAACTTTATCGATTCCCGTAAAAACCTTTTTTTCATGTTCTGGGCTGCGAAATCCAAGATCCCATAGTAACCGGATGGAAAGGGCATGCCGGCTTAGTTCCGCGGGTAATTTTTTCCCGGGTGCAAGCGAGAAATAACTGATATGATAGACAAAAGCTTCTAGATTCCGTTTGGCCACTTCCCCCGGATCCTTGATCCGGAGTGTTCCGGAAGCCGCGTTGCGCGGGTTGGCCAGGGGAGGCAGCCCTTCTTCCATGATCTTTTCGTTGTACTTCCGGAAATTGTTTTTGTTGATCAGTACTTCTCCCCGTATCTCGGCTTGCCGGATCCCGTAGTCGGAAAAGCGGGCGGAAAGGGGAATGGTGCGGATTTGCCGGATATTCGTGGTCACTTCTTCTCCTTCCACCCCGTCTCCCCGGGTCGCTCCACGAACCAGCAGATCATTTTCATACACCAGCGAAATGCTTCCTCCGTCGAATTTCGGTTCCACACAATATTCAATAACTGCAAGCCCTGTAAGTTCCCTGGCCCGCCGGTCAAAGTCTAGCAGGTCCTCAGCATTATAGGAATTATCCAGTGATAACATGGGCACGAGATGCTGGACCGTGGGGAATTCCCTGGTCAGCCCCGGGGCTACACGCTGCGTGGGCGAGTCCGGCGTGATCAGTTTCGGATGGGCAGATTCCAGCTTTTCCAGGATTTTGTATAACTGATCATATTCAAAATCCGAGATCAGCGGATCGTCCATGATATAGTACCGGTATTCATGAAAACGGAGTACCTCGCGAAGGGAATCCAGTTCTTTTACTGAAAGCCCGTCGCTTTTTTTAATCAACTCATTCGTAAGTTGTTGAAGCGCTTTTATTTTTTCTTTCGTATACATAAATCCGGCTTGGCAGGTAAAGGTAAAGACTGCAAACCTGTTCCTGCCGGGCAAAGGGGGGAATAAAATTTTAATGTGTATTCAATACATATCTATATCTTAGTGCCTGAATGGCTTCGGGCAGCATGGGTCGTCTACAGTTGCCGGTTGCTTTAGGACAAATGCTTGCTATGAAGAAAATCTTATCCTTCCTTGCCGTGGCCGGGTTGATCTCTGTCTCTGTTCAGGCACAATTACTGACCTGGGCACCCGGGTTTGCCAAAGACAACGACAATATCACGATCGTGGTGGATGCCACAAGGGGGAACCAGGGATTGAATAATTATGCCAGTGTAAATGACGTGTATATTCATGTCGGGGTCATCACCAACCTGAGTACCTCTCAAACCAACTGGAGATATGCCCCTTTTACCTGGGGTTCTACCAACTCTGCGGCACAGGCCACATCTCTTGGGGGCAATAAATGGCAATTCACCATTAATAATATCCGGAGTTTCTTTGGGGTGCCGGCTGGAGAAACCATCCTGAAGATCGCGATCCTTTTCCGGAACGGATCGGGAAGCCTGGTCCAGCGGAACGCGGATGGCAGTGATATGTTTATCACGGTTTACGATAATTCCCTGGCAACCCGTTTCAGTGAACCTTTTTTCCAGCCCACTTATACCCCTGTTCCCGAGCCCATCATAAAAAGCCAGGGAGATAATATCAGCCTGGTTGCTATCGCAAATCAATCTGCGGCAATGAAGTTGTTTCTGAACGGGAACGAGATTCAGTCTGCCACGAATGTGACCACCATATCCGCAAATCCTGTATTGTCTGTTGCGGGAAACCAGCAGGTAAGGGTTGAAACCACGGTCGGTGCCACCACCCGGTCGGAATCATTTCAATTCTTTGTGGCATCTCCCGTGAATATCGCGGCTTTGCCTCCCGGGGTACGCGACGGTATCAATTATGAAACCGGGAATACCTCGGTGGTACTGGTTCTGTATGCCCCGGGCAAAAACAGGGTGTCAGTGATAGGAGAGTTTCCTGGCAGTAACTGGGCGGAGCAGACGAATTACCAGATGAATAAAACTCCCGACGGTAATTATTGGTGGCTGCGGATCACGGGTCTGACTCCCGGAACCGAATACGCGTTCCAATACCTTGTTGACGGGACGCTGAAAACCGGGGATCCCTATGCGGAAAAAGTACTCGATCCTTTTAACGACGGATCCATCAATGCCACAACGTATCCGGGTTTGCGGGCTTACCCGACCGGGCAAACCACCGGGATCGTCAGCCTGGTTCAGACAGCGGCTCCCGGCTATAACTGGAATTCGAATTCGTATATACGGCCCGACAAGCGGAACCTGGTTATCTATGAGTTGCTGCTCCGTGATTTTCTCCAGGCGCATGACTGGAAGACCTTGCGGGATACGCTGAGTTACCTGAAGCGGCTGGGAGTAAATGCCATCCAGGTCATGCCTTTCAACGAGTTTGACGGCAATGAGAGCTGGGGTTATAATCCCTCTTATTTCCTGGCACCGGATAAATATTACGGACCCAAAAACATGCTCAAGGAGTTTGTGGATTCCTGTCATGCCAACGGGATCGCGGTGCTGATGGATATCGCGCTGAACCATACCACAGGCAGCAATCCGCTGGCGGCCCTGTACTGGAACAGCAGTTCCAACCAACCGGCAGCCAATAATCCCTGGTTGAATGTCAGCGCCAGGCATCCCTATAATGTATTCAATGATTTCAACCACGAGAGCCTGCAAACCCGCTACTTTACCAGTCGCGTAATTGAACACTGGCTTCAGGAATACCGGCTCGATGGTTTTCGCTGGGATCTTTCAAAAGGCTTCACACAAAACACGCAGTGCAGCGGGAGCACCAGCAATGAGTCCTGTTTCGCGGCCTATCATGCCGACAGGGTCGCCATCTGGAAACGCTACTACGATACCATGCAGCTCAAATCCCCCGGGTCGATCTGTATCCTCGAGCATTTTGCAGATAATTCGGAAGAGATCGAGTTGTCAGATTACGGACTTATGCTCTGGGGAAATCTGAATTATAATTTTACCGAAGCCTCAATGGGCTGGGTTGCCAATTCCAATTTTGAGGGTTATCTGCACAGTGCACGCAGCTGGAGCAAGCCCCACCTGGTCGGGTATATGGAAAGTCATGATGAGGAACGGATGATGTACAAGAATCTCCAGTTTGGAAACAACTCCAATGGGGCACATAATGTCCGGGATCTCAGCGTTGCCCTTAAACGGGTGGAACTCTGCGCGGCTTTTTTCCTGGCCGCTCCGGGTCCGAAAATGATCTGGCAGTTTGGAGAACTCGGCTATGATTTTTCAATCAACCGGTGTGTGGATGGCACCGTCAACAACAATTGCCGGCTCGACAACAAACCGATCCGTTGGGATTACCAGACCGTGACTGCCCGCAAACGGGTATATGATATTTTCTCTGCCATGAACAAACTCCGGTTCCATCCCTGGTACAAGGATGTTTTCATCGCCAATAATACAACGATCACCCGCAATCTCTCTGCGGCTTTCAAATCACTTACTGTAAGAAGCGCCACGGATTCCTCCATGGTTTGTGTCATCGGGAATTTTGATGTTACCGCGCAGACCTCCACTTTTGCCTTTCCTGCCGGGGGAACATGGTATGATTATCTGGGAGGCGGAACTTTTTCGGCAACCGGGGGTTCCCAGGGCATTACCCTGCAGCCAGGTGAAGTGCATGTGTACCTGAACCGCAATCTTGTCAATGCGGTGGTAACTTCCACGGGTGGTGTACCGGCCGGAACAGACCGGGTCGGGGCCCGGTTTTATCCCAACCCGGCTACAGCGGGTTCATGGCTGGAGCTGAGTATCCCTAAAACCGGAGCCACGGATATCCGGGTTTACAATGCGGTGGGTCAGGAAATGAGTATAATATTTTCAGGCAACCTGGTCAAGGGAATTCATCGCATGGCCATTGCCGGTAAAATCAATAATTTGCCGGCGGGCAGTTACTGGATGCGGATCACCACGTCCGGCCAGACCGTACCGGTTAGCTTTCTGGTACAGTAATTTGTTCAAATGACAGAAACACTTATGGGAAATAATTCAATGCTGAAAACAGCCGAAATAGAGAAAATCAGCCATCTTGAATACTTCAATATTGCGGTATCGGTAGACTGCGTGATTTTCGGTTATGATGAGAAGGAATTAAAGGTCCTGCTGATCAAATCGGACCTGGAGGAATTTTCCGAAATGTATTCACTGCTGGGAGACCTGGTCCGGCCGGATGAAGATCTTGATACGGCCCCGTACCGGATCCTGAAGGAAAGAACAGGTCTGGATGATGTATACCTCGAGCAGGTGCATACATTTGGCAGCCTGGATCGGCACCCGTCGGGCCGGGTTATCACGATCGCGTATTATTCGCTAATAAATATTAAGAATACAAAACTCCAGCTCAACCACAACGACCTGAGCTGGCACCCGGTCCTGGATCTTAAAAAGATGGCCTTTGATCATAAACTGATCCTGGATACCTGTTTGCGCTGTCTTCAGCAACAGGTGATGGATTATCCGATCGTGTTCAACCTCCTGCCAGAAAAGTTTTCGCTCCGTGAACTGCAGGAACTTTATGAAGCCATCCTCGGGGTGGATCTTGACCGGAGAAATTTCCGGAAAAAGATTTCCATCAAGGACTGGCTCCAGGATGTGGGGGAAATGGAAGATGATGTTCCGCACCGGCCGGGTAAGCTATACCGCCTGAAGCCGGAATTCAGCAAAAAGACTTTACGGCGGAAGAATCAGCCGACCAGGCAGGTAATGTGATGTAAACCAATTGTTTAAAAAAAATAATAAAAAACGACCGGAAAGTTAAACCGGTCTTTTTTTATTAATGGATTTGAATCAATTTTCCGAAAGTGGGCAAAAAATAATTTTTGTTAAAATCAAAATAGTGTTAACATTGTGTGTTTAATACACATTTTATCGTGTTCCAGTTACATGATGTGTATTGAAAAAACTGATTGCAAAAAAATTAATGATTGCTTATGTCCTTCAAAAAATCAATTAAGGCAACCGGTATTCTTATACTGGTACTTCTCGCTCAAATCACCTTCGCACAAAACAGGACGATAACCGGTAAGATTACTGATTCAAGGGATGGCTCAGTGATGTCGGGTGCAACCGTTTCAGCAAAGGGAACGAAGATAGCAGTCCAAACTGCAGCTGACGGAACCTTTAGGATAACAGTGCCGACAACAGTTAATGTCCTGATCGTTTCATCTGTTGGTTTTACTCCCCGGGAAATAAACCTGGATGGTAAAACCAATGTTGATGTTGCGCTGGTTGTAAATAATGCTTCACTGGGTGAAGTTGTGATTGTAGGGTATGGTACACAGAAAAGAAAAGAGGTGACCGGCGCTATTACCAAAGTCAATGCTGACAAGATCGCCAATGTGCCAGCACCCAGTTTTGAATCAGCCCTGGCCGGGAAAGCGGCCGGTGTGCAGGTCATTACAAGCGGAGGTGCTGCCGGTTCCGGAGCCATCATACGTATCCGGGGTATCAGCTCCATCAGTGTTCCCGGCGATCCACTTTATGTGATCGATGGCTTACCCATTGATGCGACTTATTTAAATACAAATACCCGGAACAGGCTTGGGCAGGACCGTAACCCCTTGTCCAATATTAACCCGGATGATATTGAATCCATTGAAATATTGAAAGACGCCGGTGCTGCGGGGATCTACGGTAGCCGGGGCGCCAATGGGGTTGTACTGATCACTACTAAAAAAGGAAAGGGGACGAAACTCCGGGTCAATTATGACGCAAGATTTGGTGTAACTACCTATGCAGTTAAACCTAAGTTTGTGGATAAAGATACCTGGCTGGCTATCCGCCAGGAAGCCTGGGAACTGGATGGCAATACCGGTTACCAGCAAAATCTTCCGGGTAAATCGGGAGGCTTCCCGCTTTCACAGGCATTGAATAATCCGGGTACCGACTGGTGGGATCTCTCCACACAAACAGGATTTAACCAGAGCCATAATGTTTCAGTATCAAGAAATATTGGTAAAGTGAGTCTTTATGGCAGCCTGAATTATTCGAAAAATAAATCCTATATCGTTGGCAACGATTTCTCCCGTTACGGCGCTTTGTTGAACGCGGACTATAAAATAATTAAGGACCTTACCATCGGAGTGAAAGGTCAGTATAGTGAAGGCGTCACAAATATGCTGAACAATGCATGGAACGGGGGCCTGGGCCTGGCGATGAGCACAGGGCTTCCTTATTACCCCGTATACAATGCGGACGGCTCCTATTTCAGAACAGATGGTTTTGGCACCACCTGGGATTTCGGCGGGGGCAACAACCTGGTTGCTCAACGCGAGAATTCTGATTACAGGAATTATGAGAAAAGGGGCATTGCCGGGATCAACCTGAATTACCGTGGGATCAAGAATCTCACAGTTTCGGTTGCCGGGCAATACGAGCAAAGCAATAATTTCTGGTATGGCTTCAGGAATGCCTGGATTCTCAACAGGCCGGCAAACGATCCGGGGCTTGCCGAAGAAAGCCGGGACAAATACACCAACTACTGGTTGAACGCCAGCGCTACTTATAACTGGCAGATCAGCACGAATCATAAGATGAATTTCCTTGTGGGTTCCGAATACCAGGACCAGCAGACAGAGAACAGATATATCGATGTGCAGCGCGCCAATAAATCCATCTATGATGGAGGTAAGAACGCAGAATATGACAGTTTGCTGAACGCAAGGGATTTTAATACTACCTACCAGAAAAGATTTCAGAGTTTTTTGGGCCGGATCAATTACAGCTACAAGAGCAAGTACATTTTACAGGGTTCACTGCGCAGAGACGCATCTTCGGTGTTCCGCGGCAATAACCGGTTCGCTTATTTCCCGACTGTATCGGGTGCATGGGTTATATCGGATGAAGGGTTCATGCGGAATCTCAAAGGGAAAGTCAGCTTCCTGAAACTTCGTCTCAGCTGGGGACAAACCGGATCCTCCAACATCCCCTGGAACGCAGGTTACCCTTCTGTAACCCTGCAGGGACCAACTTATAATGGCATACAGGCCATCGTTCGAAACAATCTTGGTAACCCGGACCTGAAGTGGGAAACAACCAATAATCTTGACGCGGCGCTGGAATACGGTTTCTTCAACAATAAAATAAACGGTGAAATCGCGGTATACCGCAAGAAGACCAGCGACCTGTTGCTGGAAGTTCCGGTGAACCTTTATAACGGAGTGGGTGGCAGCCAGTGGCAAAACCAGGGAACCGTTTTAAACGAAGGGATAGAGTTTACCCTGAATACTACCAACGTTCAGACCAATAAATTCAAATGGACCACCAGCTTCAATATCGCACACAATTATAACGAAGTGCTGAATATCGGGTCGCTTCTGCCTGATGCGATCGGCGGCGGAACCAATGAAACACGTATCGTTCCGGGCTATCCCGTGGGTACAATCTTTACCGTTCGGTATGTAGGTGTTGATCCCAATGACGGGTTGCCGATTTTCCTTGACAAAAACGGCAAACAAACCAAAGTACTCAATGTAAATTCGATAGGTGGTGATAAAGTGCCGGTTGGGTCCAACATACCCGACTTCACGGGCGGCCTGACCAATACATTCCGGTTCGCAGACCTTGAACTGAATACGCTCTTTACTTTCCAGAAGGGCGGAAAGATCTGGGATAACTCCGGAAAAAGAAACATGGGTTTCATCACCGACTGGCAGATCTACAACTTTTATGTAGGAAACTACTGGAGAAAACCGGGTGATGTGGCCAAATACCCAAGGCCGACCATTAAAGGCTACCCCGGTGTGGAAGGTAATCCCTGGAGCAACAATTCATCTCTTCAGGTTTACGATGCAGATTTCTTCCGGTTAAAGGAACTGACGCTTTCATACTACCTGCCGAAAGGGATCATGAAAAAACTGAAACTGAGCTCAGGGAAAGTGTTCTTTACAGGATACAACCTCCTTTTGTTTACGGATTACCCGGTGGGTGATCCGGAAGGAGGCCGGGACGGCGAGAATGATGCAGCGAGGAACCAATCGCCCAATGCGAACTTCCTGAACCTGCCTCAGCAGAAATCATTTAACCTGGGTATTAACCTTTCTTTTTAACACCGTAAAAAGTAAACAATGAAATTGTCAATGAATAAATGGGTTGTACTGCTGGCAGTCATTGCGGTGTCTGCCGCCGGTTGCAAGAAAATCGAAATCACTCCCAGGAATATAGTTCCCCCGGCCGATGCTTTTAAAACAGAGCAGGACCTTACCAAAGCCTTGGCAGGGGCCTATGCCCAGTTAAGGGAAGGGGGTTATTACGGGGGCCGATACCAGCGGGTGGCCGAATACCTGTCCGACAGGATCGATGGAAGTATCCTGACAGGCTATGATGCGGATATTTATAATTTTAAATCAAGTGCCGATAACGGTACCGGTGATACCTACTCAAATCCTTATATACTGATCCAGCGGGCCAATACCGTATTGGAAAATCTGAGTCTTGCCAGCAGTGGCGTGAAAAATAAGTATGAGGGTGAAGCAAGATTTTTACGTGCACTTGGTCATTTCGATGCGGTAAAGTTCTTTGCCCAGCCTTATGGTTTTACAGCGGATAACAATCACCCCGGTGTGGTCATCAAAACAAGCTCTGCATTTGAGGGAAACCGTTCCAGGAATACAGTGGCAGAGGTATACAAAGCCATCATTAATGACCTGAGGAATGCGGAGAGCCTGTTGCCGGCCTCCAACGGAAATTTTTATGCCAATCAAAATGCTGCAAGGGCTTTGCTGGCCAGGGTATATTTCCAGATGAACCGTTTCGACAGCTCTTATTATTTTTCAAACCAGGTCATCAGCTCCGGTCCGGCCACATTTGATAACTCCCCCGCCTTTGTAACACGCCGATTCGACAGTACGATTGCGGGCGCAATAAAAAACCCTGAGGCGATATTTACTCTGGGCAATGAGGCCAACGCATTTTTGCCCTGGGATGGTCTCCGGAACAATGCAGTCGATAGCCTGAATCTTGGACTCCGGATCACAGCCGGTACCTATGCTGCGGGAACCCTTTCCAACGACCTTCGGAAGGCCTGGTACAGCAATAATGCCGGTACCTACGGGATTAAAAAGTATAAAAATGCCAAATTTGTTCAACCGCTGCTTCACGTTACCGAGATGAAGCTGATCCGGGCAGAAAGCGCTGCTGAATTGAACCAGAATCTTTCTGTGGCTATTGGCGATATCAATGACATTACAAACAGGGCTTACAGCGGAACGGTAGCACCCCTGCCTGGCAGTGCCTCCGCCGCACTCATCAAATCGCTTGTCCGGGACCAGCGAAAACTGGAAATGATCTTCGAAGGAGATGACAGGTTGCAGCAAATCAAGCGGATCGGTGCAAAAGGAGAGTCCTCCAATATTGGCTCTGCTTCCTGGAATTGTTATGGACTGATTCTGCAGTTTCCTGCCTCTGAGGTAAATATTAATACGAATTTTATACCCAATCCCCAGGGAAATTGTTCCCGTTAATTTTAAAAAGCTTGTTGTATGCAAAATAAAAAATCAATCTTGATCCTGATTACCGGCATCATTTTTTTGCAGGCGTTTCTTTGGTCCTGCCGGCCGGACGAGCTAAAACCCTTTACCGCTACCGGTAACGGGAATGTGTCAAGCTTAGGCGGAACATGGAGTGGTGTTTCCGTGAACCAACGTGATGTTGGTGCTGAGAACAAAAATTTTCCTTACAAGAGCCAGGATATTACCGCACCCCTCCAGTTCAATAACGTAAAGCTGACTTTTAACGGCACCGAATCCGGTACGTTTTCAGTCAACTACGGCACGGCGCCCCAATTCTTCCCCTTCAGTACCGGGAACTGGACTGTGGACGACGTCAATAAAGTGGGAAAGATCTACCTGGTAAACGGCACAGACAGCATCGTAATGACCATGGGGTCTTACCAATACCTGTTGCAAAACAAGATTCAGCTGAAGCAAACGAAATCCCTCTTGGGTAGGCCGGCCATTGTTTATGAATATACTTTTTCAAAATAATTAATAAAGCAAGCGCTATATGAAAAAAATCATTTCATTCATAACCATTCTGTTTGCGGCGATCAATCTGAATGCGCAAACGTCGGGAGCTGTGATCACCACCATTCCCGCTAATTTTACCGCCCTTGACCAGGTAAAGATCATCGTGGATGTTTCAGCTGTTGGCAACCTGGCCGGTGTGGAGCCCCTTTACATATGGACATGGGATCCGGGCGATCCTGCTCCGGGGAATGGTTCATGGGATAATTCTAGTGAAGGCCGGCGCATGGTGCGCGAGGCTGCCAATAAATGGAGCTGGACCATTACCCCGGCAGATTATTACGGGGTTGCACCCGGTTCTGTGACACGCCTGCAGTTCCTGGTAAAGGCTAAAAACGGTAACGGAGATAAAAAAACCAATGATATCAGTATTGCCGTAGCACCCCTGATCTTCACGCCCACGGATTTCAGAACCTTTCCCTCTGTTGCAGGCCAGAATGAATTGCTGACTGTTTATTTTGACCAGACGCTTGCTGCTGACCTCGTTACTCAGCGAATGGCACCTTCTCAGGCGGAAGTAAAGATTTATAATACAAGCGGCGCACAGGTCGGACCGACAAAAACATATAACCTTACCGTGCTCGGGGCGAAACTTTTCTCCTTTGTTACAATGCCCAGGACTGATTTTACGATTCCCGCCGGGACACAGATCAATAAAATGGTGGTTGTTTACAAAGGCACCATGCTTGGAACCAATGGCGCCACCATAAATGTAAGTTCCGTCCCTTACGAAAAGCTATTTGATGAACTGAAATGAAACATGTGATATAAAATACACATTAAAAACTAACACATGAAACTGAATAAATACCTTGCCGGCATTCTTGCAACACTGCTGATCTTTTCCTACGGATGCAAGAAAACCGAATTTGACAAGAGCATCAACGGGGAGGCATTGACTGATTTCAGGCTGAGTGCACCAGCAAGTAATACCAACCTGGCGCTCAACCCTGCTACCCCAAATGATCAAGTAGTGATCAGTTGGACCGCTTCCAAGCCGGGCTTGAATATTAACCCCACGTATAAATGGGTGATCGCTTTAAAAACAGGCTCAATTGATGCGCCCATCTTTGAAATGCCGTCTGATAACGGGGGGGCTGCTACAAAACTCACACTTACTCACCTCGCGATAGACCAGGTTCTTTCCAGTAAAGGAATTCCCACTAACGGGACCGCAGAACTGATCTGGAGTGTGGTGGCTGACAATGGCACTACCAAAGCGAGATCCAGTGATGTGTGGAGTATCACTATCAAGCGTAACAATGACGGGCTTACTCCATTCGTACTTCTTGGGCCTTCCAGTTCGCAGAACAATCTTGAAATTAATCCTACCTCCACAACCGATTTTATTAAATTTAACTGGACCCGGGCTAGGCCGGCCTCGGCAAACAACCCCACCCAGTATAAGGTCGTTTTCTCCAATGAGGGTGCCGGGTTTGCCAACCCGCTGTTCAGTGTGAACGCTGATGCCAATGGAAGTGACAGCACGCTGAATATGTCATGGAAAGCGATCAGTGATTCACTTTCGGCTCGCGGATACACGGATTTCAGTTCTATTTCCAAACTGGAGTGGACCGTAGTGGCTACTTCCGGCGGATTCAGCAGGCAGGCGGATTATATCAATAAAATTTATATTGTCCGGCTCGTCCGTATGTACCTTGTCGGCAACATTACCGGCTGGGATATCAACAATCCGATAGAACTGGTTGCGGACAAAGCCAATGGACGGTTGGGTAAAGTTTTTTATACGTATGTAAAAGTTGCAACCAACGCGCAATTCCTCTTTATTAAGGAAAGAGGGAATTGGGGATCGAAATATGGCATTACCGGCGGTTCCGCGCCCACGTATGATATCGGTTATAACACAGGGGGCGACTTTTTCATCAATACACCCGGAATTTACCGCTTAACAATCGATGTGGGTAATCAAAAGGCACATATCCAGTCCAAGCAAGTAGGCCTTGTGGGCGCTTTCCAGGGCTGGAATCCGGGAGCACCGGTTATTGGGGGCTATATTAGCCGTGATAAGTTCATTATACTTCAGAATATTAGTCTTTCTGATGAGTTCAAATTTCATGATGGTCCCGTGTGGGATAACTCCGCCCCTGACAAAGCCCGTTGGTGGGGCAAGGGCGGATCATCCGGTACACTTGATACCGATGGTAACGGACCTAATCTGAATAATGAGACCGGTACCGCGGGAATGGTTCGCTGTATTTGGGATGCTACAGATCCTCAGCGGGTAAAGTACAATATGACCCGGGGGCAATTGCGTATCGTAGGTTCCGTTGGTGTGATCGGAAACTGGGATCCTAATAATGCGCTCGACATGAACTATATGGGAAATGGTGTATGGCAAAAATCTGTGACATTCTCTTCAGCTGCAGAATTTAAATTTGTAAGCGCGAGCGGGTGGGTGTTTAACTATGGCGACGGAGGCGGAACAAGTATAACTGAGGGCGGAGGAAATTATAACCGGCCTGCAGGGACCTATAACATTACCGTTGACGAATATAACCGTACCTGTACGATTTTATAAAGCTTTTGATATTTTATATTTGAACCCTGCCGCACGGCAGGGTTTTTTTTCGCAATCAATTTTGAGAGAACCGCACATCTCTTCTCTGTATTTTATTGATCGCCTGACAATAACGGCAAGTACTCAAAGCAAAAGCCGCCCCCTTTCGGGAACGGCTTTTTTATTTGCCCTGACGTAAGAAAGAATTGATTATTGCTTTATAAACAAGGCGCTGGCCAGCTGGTTGGGCGATTGTACCCTGAACGTGTAAATCCCCGGCAACAGGTTGCTGAGATCGAAATCCCAGTTATTTGGCCCAACTGCAGCGGCTCTTGTATATGATCTGACCTGGACACCATAACTGTTAAAAATCCGGATGGTCACTGTCTCCGCATGTGTGGAAAAGAAAGCAGCGTGAAGGATATTCACGACCGGGTTGGGACTCAGATTCAAGGCGGGTTCATTATTTCCGGGTACCCGTACCGGGCGGCAAACCCGTGTCTCACATCCGAGACGAGTCCGGATATAAAGACATACTTCGTAAGTACCCGCCTGTTGGTAAGTGTGATTCACCACCTGGCCTGTTGCGGTACTGCCGTCACCGAAAGTCCACCGGTAACCAGTGACTTCATCATTCGGTACATGGATACCCTGGCCCCGGAACCTGTAGGATCTTGGACCGGTCAGTGAATCCATCATGAATCCTCCGCATACATTTGCCTGACTCCGGATCACCACTTCGGTGCAGTCTTCCGCCAGGCAGCCACCTTCAAATCGGATTTTCACGCAGGCTCTGTACACCCCGGGTCCGGGGTAGGTATGACGGATCAGGAACTGGGTCGGTGGTTGTTGCGGGTCGACCATGATGCAGGTATCGTCCCCGTCGCCGAAATACCAGCATACCCGAACCGGTCGCAGCGCAGGGTTGCTTTGCGGCACCGCCAGGAATCCGCGTACCAGGCTGTTGATCGAGGGGGTGATTTCAAAAAGTCTTACCGAGCAATTGTGCGGCGGCTGGGGAACCGTAATCTCCCGGCATTTGTATGCTTCGCATCCCCCTTCATATTCAATTTTGACACACACTTCATAATTCCCCGGATGCCGGTAAGTGTGTGTAACGGTATAAGGTCCGGTATAATTGTTCGGGTAACTGATACAGGTATCTTCTCCATCCCCGAACCGCCAGCATATCCTGCGGGGTTTGCGATTGTTATTATGATCGGGGAGTGCGCGGAATCCCACTGTCAACGGGGTGGCAGCTACATTCGGCAGCCTTTCAAAGTCTGCGTGGCAGGTGTCAGGTCGACCGATGAGAATATTGTCGCATTTACGGGCTTCACAGCCTCCGTAATAAAGAATGCCCACACAAACCTCGTAATTCCCGGGATGTGAATAGCGGTGACGGACACCGTAAATGCCGGTGTAGTTTTCGGGATAGTTGATGCAGGTGTCCCGGCCGTCGCCAAACCGCCAGCAGACACGTTTGGGTTTCTTGTTTTCATGGTGCCAGGGCAGGGCCTTGAATGCCGCATCAAGCGGATTATTTGAAGGAGTAGGTACCCGTTCAAAACCGGCCCTGCAGTTTTCGGGGGGACCCACGGGAATGGACTTGCATTTCCGGGCTTCGCATCCCCCCTGGTAGAAGATGCGTACGCAAACTTCATATTGGCCGGGATTTGCATAGCGGTGAATCACCTGGTAAGGACCGGGAAAAGTATTGGAATATTGGATACAGGTATCCTGTCCGTCTCCGAAATTCCAGCAAATCCGAACTGGTCGCCGGTTGTCGTTATGCCAGGGCAGCGCTTTATATGCTACAACAAGGGGGTTCGCTGTTGGTGATACCTGAATTCTTTCAAAATCGGCCCGGCATATAGTATGAATAACAACCGTTTTACAGACCTGGGCAGTCAGCACGGAATCCCGGTGATTCGGGCGGAACCGGAAGATCTTCAGGCAAACCTCGTATGTGCCGGGGTGCTGGTATTGATGCCGGGTACCCTGCAAAGCCGGGGTCCATACCCCGCTGCCGTCTCCGAAATTCCAGTAAGCACGCCGGATACCCGGCTCGCTTCCTATCGTGGAAGTGTTTGTAAATTCAGCTGTCCGGGTTTCATGAACGACCGAAACGGTAAAATTGGCTACATCCGGAGTAACAGGGAGGGCATGGGTGATAATTGCAGGCAGGGTCATAAGAATCCCTGCGAGCAAAGCGTAGAGCTTTCTCATACAGATTTTTTTGAGTGATCAAATGCTCTTACGTCAGAAAACACATAACTCAGGCAGCTTTGTGACCCATGTTACATGACCGGGTTTAACGAAATGCTAAAAATTTATTTTGCCGGGTAGAATTACGATACCTGTTTCTGGTGGTCGATGATAAATTGGATAAGGTCTTCCAGGGAAACTCCGGCACGGGTCACCGCATCGGAAATATCTTCCCGGCTTACCTGGGCGGCAAAAGAGGGGGTTTTTAACCGTTTCAGCACACTTTTTACTTCCAGTCCTTCATAGCCCGTCGGGCGGATAAGTGCGGCGGCATGGATAAAGCCGGACAATTCATCGATGGCGTAGATCATCAGATCCATACGGGTCTCGGGGTCAACACCGAATACATGCGGGCCGTGGGATGCGATACAACGGATCACAGCCGGGTCGATATTCCGTCTTTCAAGTTCTTCAATGATTACCCGGCAATGTTCTTCCGGGTGTTTTTCCCAGTCGGCATCATGCAGCAACCCCGCCAGTTCCCATTTCCTGGCGGTCTGATCATCCGCGGCCTCTCTTTCCAGTGCCCAGGCCTTCATATTGGCAGCCACCTGTTTCATATGCAACCGCAGCCTTGCGTTCGGGACCCAATCCTCAAGGAGAGCATGGGCCTCATCCAGGGTCATCAGGTTACCCGTGTTATCCGGGTTACCAAATTGTGTACGGCCAAGGGCATGTGTCGCCATGTGATTTTTTTTCAGGCAATATACTGAATACCACCGGTCACCCGGGTCACTCGTCGATTCGCTGATCTGGAAGGGGAAAGCACTTTGGTCATCGATTTTCTAATGAAACTCCGCTTTTCCCTTTACCGGGGGCGATTCCGGGTATGATTTCCGTTTCATCTTGATCGGACTGAGGGTAACCATGCCCCGGATCGGGGAATCTAGGTTCGTCAATGGGTCGGACAACCCAAATACCGGGTGCGACATC
This sequence comes from Chitinophagaceae bacterium, assembly GCA_049421765.1. Classification (GTDB taxonomy): domain Bacteria; phylum Bacteroidota; class Bacteroidia; order Chitinophagales; family Chitinophagaceae; genus JJ008. The sequence goes on along the minus strand of JBMSNP010000004.1, from coordinate 35,711 downwards.
GGTTAATTCCCGGGTATATAAAATTTTATGCAAAATATTTATTGTAAATCAATTATTTACAAAGGTTCGGTAAAAATTACCCTCCAAATTCTTGGGCCGGGAATCCGTGCAAACCTATCTTTGCACCCCCAAAAGAAGTGACAGGTCTTAAGCATGTTACAACAAAAGGGGGCAGCGGGGGGATAGCTCTGCTGCATATTAATAAATCGTTGGGGGCAAAAGGAATTGTAAAACACAGCCCGGCGCACCCGGCTAAAAACAAACTTTCATGAGTAAACTACATTTCACTACCAAACATGCGAACGAGGCTACCGTAAAACGCAACTGGTATGTTGTGGACGGTACTAATCAAACCGTTGGTCGTATGTGTTCCCGGATCGCGGCAATACTCCGCGGCAAGAACAAAGCCTCTTACACGCCCCATGTCGACACCGGCGATTACATCATCGTGATCAACGCGGAAAAAGCGGTGCTTACCGGCGACAAGATGAATCAGAAAATGTATGACCATTACACCGGGTACCCCGGCGGTCTGAAAGAGGAAACTGCCACCAACCTGCAGAAGCGTCGTCCAGAAATGCTGATCGAACGCGCTGTTAAAGGGATGCTTCCCAAAAACAGGCTGGGTCGCAAGATGTTCAAAAAACTTTTTGTGTATGCCGGCGCAGAACATCCGCATGGCGCACAACAACCCAAGGAATTAAAATTCTAATCAACTTATCCCGGCCAGGCCGGGTTCAAAAACAAAATAATGGAAAAGCAAAAAAACGGAGTGGGTCGTCGGAAGGAAGCCGTGACACGGGTTTTCATTTCCAAAGGAGATGGAAAGATCACGGTAAACGACAAGGACTACAAAACCTATTTTCCCCTGGTATACCTGCAAAACCAGGTGGAGCGCCCGCTGAAAACAGTGGATGCCCTCAACAAGTTTGATGTAAAGATCAACGCCGCCGGCGGGGGTGTAAAAGGCCAGGCCGAAGCAGCCATGCTGGGAATCGCCCGGGTGTTGCTCGAACTGAACGCCGAGTTCCGTCCCGCGCTGAAAGCAGCCGGATTGCTGAAAAGAGACCCGCGGTCTGTGGAGCGTAAGAAATTCGGTCACAAGAAGGCCCGCAGGAGCTACCAGTTCTCCAAACGTTAACCGGTACAATCAATTATTAAAAACGATCATTCAAATACAATGGAAAATAATACATCCTTACAGCAGCAACTTTTGGAAGCCGGTGTTCATTTCGGTCACCTGAAAAAGAAGTGGAACCCCAAGATGCTTCCGTACATCTTTGCTGAGAAAAAAGGGATCCACATCATCGATCTCAACAAAACCGTTGAGTGCCTGCAGGAATCCGCCGCGGCCCTGAAGCAGATCGCCCGCAGCGGAAAGAAGATTCTTTTTGTCGGCACCAAGAAGCAGGCAAAGGACATCGTAAACGAATCGGCCCGCCGCGTGAGCATGCCTTTTGTAACCGAGCGGTGGCTGGGTGGCATGCTGACCAACTTCAACACGGTTCGCAAGAGTGTGAAGAAGATGCAGAGCATTGAAAAAATGCTGGGCGACGGATCCTTTGACAGCATCACCAAAAAGGAGCGCCTGACCCTGAGCCGGGACAAGGATAAGATGGAAAAAGTACTGGGCGGTATCTCCCAGCTCGGACGGGTTCCCGCCGCGCTGTTTATCGTGGATATCGGTCATGAACACATCGCGCTGGCAGAAGCCAAGCGCCTGGGCATTGCCACTTTCGGCGTGGTAGATACCAACTGTGATCCCAACAAAGTTGATTTTGCCATTCCGGCCAACGACGATGCTACCAAGTCTATCGCCATCATCGTAAACTATATCACCGCCGCCATCGCGGAGGGTCTTGCTGAAAGACAGGCCGCCAAGGATGATGAAGTGGATGAGATGACAGATGATGAAAAGGAAAAGAAAGCAGCCAAGATGCTCGCCGAGGCGGAAGCCGAAGGCGGACGGGGCGGTCGCGGTCGCGGAGCCGGTGGCGGTCAAAGACGCCGGACCCCTGCAGGCGGAAGCCGCGGACCTGGTGGCGGACGGAGATAATAGCGTTCGGGGACTTGAGCACGTGATTATTTATTATTAATTATTAATTACTACAATCATGAGTACTGTAACGATAAGTGCACAGGATATCAATAAGCTCCGCCAGGCAACCGGCGCGGGCATGATGGATTGCCGCAAGGCATTGACCGAAACCAACGGTGATTTTGAGGCCGCAATCGACTGGCTTCGCAAGCAGGGTCAGAAAGTAGCCGCCAAACGCGGTGACCGCGAGGCTAAAGAGGGTGTAGTGATCGCCAAGACAACAGACGACAACAAAACCGGAATTGTGGTTTGTGTTAGCTGCGAAACTGATTTTGTTTCCAAGAATGCAGATTTCGTAGCGTTTGGCCAAACCATCGCAGATGCGGCCATTGCCAATAATGTAAGTACGCTGGATGAGCTGATGAATACCAAAGCCGGTAACGCCACCGTAGCCGAACTCGTAAATGACAAACTGGCCGCGATCGGCGAAAAGATCGGGGTAACCAAGTTTGAAAGAATTGACGCGCCGTATGTGTCCTCCTATATTCATGGAGCATACCGGATCGGTGTGCTCGTGGGTCTTGACAAAGAAGCCGCTGATGCCGGAAAAGATGTGGCCATGCAGATCGCTGCACTGAACCCGGTAGCGGTGGATGCAGCTTCTGTTCCCGCCGATGTGATCGCCCGGGAAAAAGACATCATCATGGAGCTGATGAAACAGGATCCGAAGATGGCCGGCAAACCGGATGAAATGCTGACCAAGATCGCCGAAGGCAAGATGGGCGCTTTCTTTAAAGAGCAAACCCTGACTGCCCAGGCTTTTGTAAAAGACGCTTCCAAATCCGTAGAGCAATACCTGAAGGAGAACGGGGATGTGAAAGTGACGGGATTCAAGCGGGTGGCGCTGGGATAATCTTACAATAGCAAATTCAAAGCCCCGGAGATACTCCGGGGCTTTTTTTATCATTCGAATTCTTTCGGCATGGAGATTGGGAATTTATCTAAAGCCATTTTTGCAGATCGGCCGAAATTGTATTTTGCCGAAATTCCGGAGCTTCGACCGTTTGTTTTTCAAATTTTATCTTTACGCGATGAGTGAGTTTGATGCATACTTCGATGCTAACCGGGAACTCTGGAACCAGCGCACCCTGGTGCATAAGGATTCCTCGTTCTACAACCTCGCAGGCTTTAAAAAAGGAGAACCGGCGCTTACCCCGATCGAACTCGGGGAAGTAGGGTCCGTGGAAGGGAAGAGCCTTTTACATCTGCAATGTCATTTCGGGATGGACAGCCTCGACTGGGTGCGACGGGGTGCCCGGGTTACAGGAGTGGATATTTCTGATACGGCAATCCGGGAAGCGGAGTCACTCAGCCGGGAAATGAAACTCGACGCCCGCTTTATTTGCTGTAATGTACTCGATACCGCTGCACATGTGGAGGATATATTTGATATTGTATTCACTTCTTATGGCACCATCGGATGGTTGCCCGACCTGGTTCCCTGGGCAAATATGATCGCTTTAAAACTCAAACCCTCCGGATTTTTTTACCTGGCCGAATTCCACCCGGTAGTCTGGATGTTTGATGATGAATTCACGCATATCCAGTATGCGTATGAAAACCGGGAAACCATCATTACGGAAAACCAGGGGACCTATACGGATCGCGAAGCCGATATCCGGGGGAAAGAATATAGCTGGAATCACAGTATCAGTGAGGTGCTGAACGCGCTGATCAACGCGGGACTAAGGCTTGAATTTTTCAATGAACACATGTATTCGCCATATCCCTGTTTCCGGAATATGACGGAAACCGCTCCGGGCAAATGGGAGATCCGGGGGATGGAAGGCAAATTACCCATGGTATACAGCCTGAGAGCCGTGAAACCCGGAAATAGCTGAAAAAAACTGGAAAGAGCAAACTTCAAACTATAAACTTCGGCCTATCTTCGTCCGGAAAATTCCTGCCGCATGTTACCCAAATACAAACGCATCCTCCTCAAACTTTCCGGTGAAGCATTGATGGGCAATAAAAGTTTCGGATTTGACACCGATGTCATTGCCCAATATGCCCAGGACATCAAATCCATCACTGAACTCGGGGTACAGGTGGCTGTAGTGATCGGCGGCGGAAATATTTACCGGGGTATGAATGAAGCGGATACGGGGATTGAACGGGCCCACGGGGATTACATGGGAATGCTCGCTACCGTGATCAACGGAATGGCCGTACAGGCGGGCCTGGAAAAAGTGGGGGTGTATACCCGGTTGCAAAGTGCCATCAAAATGGAACAGATCGCAGAACCTTATATCCGCCGGAGGGCCATCCGTCACCTGGAAAAAGGCCGGGTTGTTATTTTCGGGGCGGGTACGGGAAATCCATATTTTACCACCGATACAGCGGGCTCGCTGCGCGCCATCGAGATCAATGCCGATGTGATCCTCAAAGGAACCCGGGTAGATGGTATTTATTCCGCCGATCCCGAGAAGGATCCTGCCGCAACCAAATTCAATGTCATTTCCTTCCAGGAATGCCTGACCAATAACCTGCGGGTCATGGACATGACCGCATTTACTCTGTGCATGGAAAACAATCTTCCCATCATCGTTTTCAACATGAACAGGGAGGGAAATCTCCGCCGTGTGGTCACGGGAGAAAAAGTAGGAACCCTGGTGAGAGGGTAATTACGTAGGAATTTTCCTATTTCCGGATTTGCAGTAACTACTATCTTGTGTGACTCCTTTATCCCCGCCTGTGAAAAACTAATAGCGGGTTTCTTCTCTGATTTTTATAGCTTAACAATCTGACGTTACTCTGTATGGACAGCCAATTGAGTCTTTCAATCATTGAGATCATCGTGCTGATGCTGGGAGCTGTTGTCCTGGGCATTACGGTTCATTTTTTCATCAGCAGCCGCCGCTCTCTGAAAGCTCATTCACCCGTAGCGCTCCAGCAAACGGCCCGCGAACTGGAAGACTGGAAGCTCCGGTACTTCAACGAAATCGAACGCCGGGACCAGGAACTGGAAGAACTGAAAAAAAGACTGTCTGAGTCGGAGGAAAACAATAATATCAACGCCATCGAGGCGGAGGAAACCCGCAAGCAAAACAAAAAGCTGCTGGCCGAATTGGAAACCCTTCGTGCAGTAAGCCCGGCACCTGCGGAAAAACCGGGTTACATGGACCAGCTTTCGCTGGCCCGCAGCAGCCTGAAGGAATACAATGAAAAGATCAACCAGCTGCTCGGACAGATTGATATCGTAAAGGAAGCCGAAGAAAAACAGCAGGAGATTTTGCGCAACAACGAAGAGCTCACCGGTCAGATCGATGAACTCCGGGAGCAGTTGACACGAAAGGAGAGGGAAATCAGCCAGGTCCGTCAGAAGCAGGAACTCACCACGGAAATGGCATCCATGCTGGAAAATGCCCAGACCGAATTCAGCTCCCTGCAGGATAAGATTCATAAGCTGGAAAGCCAGGTCATGGCTTCCCGGAAGCTCAACCTGGAGTATGAAGACCTGAAGGAAGAGCATTATAAGATTGTCCGGGAGTTTGAAGAGCAGAAAACCAGGCATGATGCGTTCCGCCATGAAAACCAGGAATTGAAAGCAGCGCTCATCGATGCGGAAGAAAAACTCCGGGAAACCAATTTCCAGCGTCAGCAGCTTCAAAAAAAGGTCAGCTACCTCGAAGAGCTTAATTATGACATGCAGGCTGTTGCGGAAGCCAATAAAAAGCTCGAGGGTCAGCTCCGGCGCATCGGGGAATTGGAAAGCAGGCTCAACATGGTTTCCGAGGAACGGGATGAACTCGCCCGAAAACACCAGTCTCCCTGATTTCTTTTATTTCAGTCACCCGCCCTGATTCAGGGCTATTATCATTTTCTGTCACCCCATCGGTGATTATATTTGCCCGCCAAAAGCACAATTATGAAAGGAAGCATCGCAGATATCCGGAAAAATTATTCGCATAAGAAGCTGCAGGAAAAAAAAGCCGAAAAAGACCCGTTCCGGCAATTTGAAAAATGGTGGAAACAGGCAATCAGGGCCGAGATCAGTGAAGTCAATGCCATGACACTGGCAACGGCTTCGGTCGACGGAGTGCCCTCCGCAAGAATCGTATTGCTCAAGGATTTCAGTGAACAGGGGTTTACCTTTTATACAAATTATTCCAGCTTCAAGGGTCAGCAGCTGGCCGAGAATCCCAAGGCCTGCCTGGTCTTTTTCTGGAAGGAATTGGAACGGCAGGTGCGTATTACTGGGATCATCGAAAAAGTGGATCCGGATGAAAGCAGTGCCTATTTTGAATCCCGCCCACATGAAAGCCAGGTTGGGGCGCTGGTGTCTCCCCAAAGCCAGGTTATCGAAAGCCGGGAGTGGCTGGATGAACAATACAAGTTGAAGAAAAAGGAGTTGAAAGGACAATCCATCCCCCGGCCGGGACACTGGGGCGGATACCGGGTTAAACCCGTTCTGATCGAATACTGGCAGGGGCGGCCCGGTCGTTTACACGACCGGTTACAATATACATTGCAGGATGACGGAACCTGGAAAATAGAGCGTCTGGCTCCCTGAAAAAGGGGCTTGACCGGGAAACCGGCAACACCCGGGGGTTATTTGCTTTTTTTCGCCGTTTTCTTTTTGGTTGCTGCCGGTTTTGCCGGACGGCTTTTTCCAAATGAACCTTTGAAGCGCTTTCCTTTTGCTGTTTTTTTATCTCCTCTTCCCATATTTCTTTTTTTTGTTTGTTATCGGTGAATTAAAAAAGCCCCGGCACGAAGAACCCGGCGGGAGCTTTTCAATGAGTTGACAGGTTGGTCACAGTTTGGCCGCCAGTTCCTTACCGGCTTTAAAACGGGCCACTTTCCGGGCTTTGATGGTGATCTCGGCTCCCGTTTGCGGGTTCCGCCCTTTACGAGCTTTTCTTTTTGAAATCGTAAATGTTCCAAAACCAACGAGGGTAACCTTACCGCCGCCTTTCAGGGTTTTTGTAACCGCCTCAATAAAAGAATCAAGTGCATCATTGGCCTGCGTCTTGGTTATTCCGGTGTCATCAGAGATCTTGGCGATCAGGTCGGCTTTGTTCATATTCCTTTTTTTTATGAATTTGGTAGTGGCGACAAATTTAGACGGATTTTGACAGCGGAAAAAAAAAAAGGAATCTTTTTTCCCCAATCATTTCCCCCGAACCCGCACGGGATAAGGATTTGCGGGGTTTTGATCAATTCCCCCCGATTTCAGGGTATATGTTGTTTCTTTTGCACACTCAATGCACAATTTGCATGACCGATCGGAATGCGATCATTTTATCTTTCCACTTTTCCGTACCCTTAGTACGCATTTCCGTGGCATAGTCCCGGATATATCGGTTGTAAAGGGCCTTGCTTTCCGCATGGTACTGAACGGCGTAAGTTAGCCCTTCGGATTCATCCGTTTCCAGCAATTGAAGAATCCTGGCATCTTTAAAACACCCGGTACCCAGGACTTCCGGAATATGTTCGGTTTTCATCCACTCGAGCCAGTCGCCAGCGATGGCGTGGTCCACATGGGCCGTTACGTTATATATGATCATGCGTCAGATTTTGATCTCCAGGTAAACGGGGCAATGGTCGCTGTGCTTGATATCCGGGAAAATATCGGCGTCTTTCAGATTCTTTTCCAGGGGAATGGTGGTGTTGATATAATCGATCCTCCAGCCTTTGTTGTTCAGCCTCACACTGGGAAAGCGCTGACTCCACCAGCTGTAACGGTGGGGCTCGGGATGAAATTTCCGGAATGTGTCGGTCCAGCCGCTGTCAAGGAATCGGCTCATCCATTCCCGTTCTTCAGGGAGAAACCCTGAAGAATTCTTATTTCCCTTTGGATCATGAATATCGATTTCCCGGTGTGCGATGTTGTAGTCTCCGCACAGGATGAGTTTGGGATGTTTTTTCCGGAGTTTATCCAGCCAGGCACCCAACTCATCGAGCCATTTATACTTAAATGACTGCCGCTCCCCGCCACTGGTTCCGGAAGGAAAATAGGCATTGATCAGCCGGACATCCCTGAAGTCCAGTTGGATCACTCTTCCTTCGTCGTCGCTGGGACCATGCCCGTTCCCGTATTCAACATGGGTAGGTTTTATTTTGGTCAGTACGGCCACACCGCTGTACCCTTTTTTCTGCGCACTGAACCAGTAATGATGGAAACCGAGCGCTTCCAGTTGTTTTACATCCACATCTCCCTGCGTGGCCTTGGTTTCCTGCAAGCAGATCACATCGGCCGGATCCGTCTTCAGCCAATCGATAAATCCTTTTTTGATTGCAGCCCGTATGCCGTTTACATTATAGGAAATGATTCGCATCCTTTTAATGATTAAATTGTCCGGCAATTTACATGATACCCGGTACCCCGCAGCGCTAAAGTTTCCGGTTGACCCGGACTTCGTTTCCGCGGGGAACCACTAAATTTCCCACACTCATGAATTCACCCAAAAAACATTTTGATAAAGTTCCCGGGGGAGAGATCATACCGGCTAAGAAACAGATTTACCTGGAAGGCCCGAAAAGCAGGGGATATGAACTGCATTTTGCCTGGCGCGTGTTCAGGCAATTTATTACCGGGTTCCGGGCCCTTCATTTTCTAGGCCCGTGTATCACCATTTTCGGATCAGCGCGGTTTCCCGAAGACCATCTTTATTATATCAAAGCCCGGGAGTTCGGAAAGCGGATCGCTGAGGCCGGATTTACCACCATGACAGGCGGCGGCCCGGGAATCATGGAAGCGGCCAACCGGGGAGCATTTGAGAACGGCGGGGTTTCGGTGGGCTGTAATATTCAACTGCCCTTTGAGCAGAAGGCAAATCCCTATCTCACCAAATCACTCCAGTTTGAACATTTCTTTGTTCGAAAAGTACTGCTTGTTAAGTATTCCTACGCATTTATCATCATGCCCGGAGGATTTGGCACCATGGATGAATTATTCGAAACCATTACCCTCGTCCAGACCAAAACCATTACCCGGTTCCCGATCATCATTTTTGGAAAGCAATATTATCAATGTCTGCAGGAGAGCATTGAGAAATGGGCGGCAGAAGGAACGATCTCAAAGGAAGACATGGACCTGGTGCTGATGACAGACAGCGTGGATGAGGCAATGGACCATATCCGGCAATATATCAACACCAACTATAAGGTCAAACCCCGGAAACGGTACTGGTGGCTGTTTGAAAAGAGGTGATTTTAATGTGTACTTTTTACACAAATACTTATCTTCATGTCAAATTTGTTTGCCATGATTCCCAAAAAAGTTCCCGGGCTGATTCTTTGTGTTCTGTTTTCTGCTTTCCTGTATGCATCCCCTGCAAGAACCTATGAGGTTATTTCCCCTGACGGGAAAACGATCCTGCATTTGATCCACGGCGACGACGGGTCGATTGCATATGAATTGCTGTATAAGCAGAAACAGGTGGCTGCTCCATCCCGGCTTGGAATGCGATTGAAAACACCGGAAATAACCCTTTTGAATTTTGATATCACGGGTATAGACTCTTCCCTGTTCGATGAGACCTGGAAACCCGTGTGGGGCGAAACCCGCGAGATCCGGAATCATTACCGGTCTTTCCGGCTCCAGCTGACCGACCGGGCTGGTTCGGGAGTCAGGCTGGAGATTGTTTTCAGGTTATTCAATGACGGACTTGGATTCCGTTACAAATTCCCTGCACAGGAGAAACTCAATCATTTTATTCTTGCCGAAGAACTGACCCGGTTTGCCATGACCGGCGACCATAAGGCGTTCTGGATTCCGGGCGACTATGACACCAATGAATACGGGTATTATACATCCCCCCTGAGTAAGATTGATGCCACGGGCGGGGGGAAAGCCCAGGAGATCTATGCCAAAACCTTTTTTGACAAAAATGCCGTACAGACCCCGCTGATGATGAAAACGGCGGATGGACTCTATGTGAATATCCACGAGGCCGCGTTGGTAAATTATCCCGCGATGAATCTTGTGATCGACAAAGCAAATTTCACTTTCCAGTCGCATCTTGTACCGGATGCCGTGGGAAATATGGCTTATTTGCAGGCACCCGCCCAAACTCCCTGGCGAACCATCGTGGTCAGCGACAAGGCGGCTGAAATACTCAGTTCGAAAATCGTTTTAAATCTCAACGAGCCTTCCGTGATCTCTGATCCCGCCTGGATCAAACCGGTTAAATACGTTGGTGTCTGGTGGGAAATGCATGTGGGAAAAAGCAGCTGGGACTACAGCGGGGGCCAGGTAGGCAGTCAGCAGTCCAACCGGGTGCCCCATGGTGCCAATACCGCTAATGTGAAAAGGTATATCGATTTTGCAGCAAGGAACGGGTTCGACGCCGTTTTGGTGGAAGGCTGGAACACAGGATGGGAAGACTGGTTTGGCCAGTGGAAGGAAGATGTATTTGATTTTGTAACGCCCTATCCCGACTTTGATCTTGAGGGCATCCAGCAGTATGCTGCCTCCAGGGGTGTAAAAATGATCATGCATCATGAAACCTCGGCCTCTGTCACCAATTATGAACGCTGGATGGACACGGCCTACCGGTTTATGAAGCGCTTCGGGTACCCGGCGGTAAAGACCGGTTACGTGGGAAAAATCATTCCCAGGGGAGAACACCATGACGGCCAATGGATGATCCGCCACTATGAGCGGGTGGCGGCAAAGACCGCACAATACCAGGTCATGCTGAATGCCCATGAACCGGTCCGTCCCACGGGTTTGCATCGAACGTATCCCAACTGGCTGGCCTGCGAGGCCGCACGGGGAAATGAATTCAACGCCTGGAGCAGCGGAAATATGCCCGATCATGAAACCATACTCCCCTTTACCCGCCTGATGGGAGGGCCGATGGACTACACACCGGGAATTTTCAAGATCAAGATGAATTATTATAACCCGGAAAAAAAGGAACAGGTACATACCACGCTGACCAAACAACTGGCATTGTATGTGACGATGTACAGTCCGCTGCAAATGGCGGCCGATCTTCCCGAGAATTACGAAGCGCGGCCGGACGCCTTTCAGTTCATCCGCGATGTGGCCGTAGACTGGGATGACACCCGGGTTTTGGATGCCGAGCCGGGAGACTATATCATCACGGCCCGTAAGGAGAAAGGAGGGGCCCGCTGGTTCCTGGGTGCCATTACCGATGAGGAGGCCCGGTCCTTCAACACATCTCTTAATTTCCTGGATGCCGGAAAAAAATACGTCGCCACCATTTACCGGGATGCAGATGACGCACATTGGGAAAGCAACCCGGAAAGCTACCGGGTAGAGAAATACTGGGTGGATCAAAACACGCTGCTTAAAATCCGGCTGGCGCCCGGCGGGGGAACGGCTGTCAGCCTGGTACCTGCGGGTGAAAACGACCTGAAACAATTAAAAAAATACAAACCATGACCTCCGCGGATCTGCTCGGCTATGCCGCAGGCGCTCTTACGGCCTTTACTTTTTTGCCACAGGTACTCAAAACCTGGCGGGAAAAATCCGCCAAGGATATTTCCCTTTATATGTTTGTGATCGCGTTTCTGAATGAGATCATGTGGCTGGTTTACGGGGTAATGATCCACAACTGGGTGATCATCGGAACCAATGTGGTGATGCTGGTCATGTCGGGGATCATGATCTCCCTGAAATTTAAATACAATCACCAGTAGCTTTGTTATGAATAATATTATCTGGGACCTGGGCGGGGTGCTGATCGACTGGAACCCGGGTTACGTTTTTACTGATGCCTATTTTGGATCTGCCGAAAAAAGAAAGATATTTTTTGAAGAAATCTGTCCGTCCGACTGGAACGAAAACCAGGATGCGGGATACCCGATCGCCCGGGCCACGGAAGAACGGGTGGCCCTGTTTCCCGAATGGGAAAAACCGATCCGGGATTTCTATGGCCGCTGGGAAGAAATGCTTGGCGGGCCCCTGGCAGACAGTGTTGAGCTGTTTCGGGAATTAAAACAAAAAAAGGGTCTCCGTTCTTTTGCACTTACCAACTGGAGCGCCGAGACTTTTCCGATTGCCCTTGAACGGTTTGATTTTTTGCATTGGTTCGACGGGCGGGTGGTCAGCGGAGAGGAAAGAACCCGGAAACCATTCCCCGAGTTTTACCGGATTTTACTCGACCGGTACGCGGTGAAACCGGAAGACGCCCTTTTTATCGATGATAACCTTCGAAATGTAAAAGCGGCGGAAGCTTTGGGTATAAGGTCCGTTCAGTTTCAGTCGGCCCAGCTCCTGCGAGACACGCTTAGAGTATACAACCTGATCTAGCTTATTCCAAAACCGGCCTCAGCCATTTTTCTGCTTCTTCGAGTGTCATGCCTTTCCGCCGTGCATAATCCTGGAGCTGATCTTTTCCGATCTTACCCAAACCAAAATAATGACTTTTCGGATGGGCGATATACCAACCGCAGACCGAGGCAGGCGGATTCATGGCCAGGCTTTCGGTTAGTTCGATCCCGATATTTTCCGTGGCATTGAGGAGGGAGAATAATTTCAGCTTTTCCGTATGATCGGGGCAGGCCGGGTAACCCGGAGCCGGACGGATCCCCTTGTATTCCTCCCGGATGAGTTGTTCGTTCGAAAGATTTTCCTCTTTGGCGTATCCCCAGTATTCCTTTCTTACCTTTTCATGAAGGCACTCGGCAAAGGCTTCCACAAAACGGTCGGCCAGTACCTGTACGAGGATTTTATTGTAATCATCGTGATCGGCGGCAAACCGGTCGATATGTTTCCTGGCACCATGGATCGTAACTGCGAATGCGCCCATATAATCGGCTCCCAGCCCCCCTCTGGGGGAACCGGCCGATTGATCCCCTTTACCTGGATCACCGGCCGCATCCTCCCCGGTAATCCACGCCGTTTCAGGTGATGAACCGGGCATGATGAAGTCTGCCAGCGAATAACTGGGTTGTCCGACTGCTTTTTTCAATTGCTGCCGCAGTGATTCAAGACGGATTTCTCCCTGCCCCGTTTCCAGCATGATGGTATCTGCATTATTACTCCGTGCAGGCCAAAAGCCGATCACCCCGTCGGCGGTAAACCATTGCTCTTCGATTATCTGCCGTACGAGCTTTTGTCCGTCGGCATAAAGCCGGGTCGCTTCTTCCCCGAATATCTTATCGGAAAGTACCTCAGGAAACCGGCCGGGCATTTCCCAGGCAATGAAAAAGGGTCCCCAGTCGATGTACCGGGCGATGGTGGCGAGATCAAACCCTTTCAGCACTTTTACGCCATCCACTGCCGGTTTTACCGGGGTATAATTCTTCCAGTCAAAATATTCTTTGGTGATCGTAGCTTCACTATAGGGGATCAGTGTTTTTTTATTTTTGTTCTCAAATTGGTTTCGCAGTTCTTCGTATTCCGTTTTTGTTTTTTGCAGCAGCCCTTCTTTTTCGCGGCTGAGCAAGGTGCTTACGGCGGTCACGCTGCGTGAGGCATCCAGGATGTGGAGCACGCCTCCATTGTATTGCGGGGCGATTTTGACAGCGGTGTGCATCCGCGACGTGGTGGCGCCACCGATCAACAGGGGTTGCTTCATTCCGCGGCGTTTCATTTCGTGGGCCACATGCACCATCTCATCTAGCGAAGGCGTAATCAACCCGCTGAGACCGATGATGTCCACATTTTCTTTCTCCGCCGTATCCAGTATTTTATCAGCGGGTACCATCACCCCCAGGTCCATAATGTCGTACCCGTTGCATCCCAGTACCACGCCCACAATGTTTTTGCCGATGTCATGCACATCGCCTTTTACCGTGGCAAGAAGCACTTTGGGTGCATGCCCGCTGCCCGCCACCGGGTTGTTTTTCTTCTCTTCCTCAATAAAGGGAGTTAACCAGGCCACACTTTTTTTCATGACCCGTGCGCTTTTTACGACCTGGGGAAGAAACATTTTACCGGATCCAAATAGATCTCCCACCACATCCATCCCTGCCATCAACGGGCCTTCGATCACATCCAGCGGGCGCGGGTATTTAAGCCTTGCTTCTTCTGTATCTGTATCTATATACTCCGTGATTCCGTTTACAAGGGCGTGTTTCAGCCGTTCTTCAACCGAAGTGCCCCGCCAGGCCTGGTCCTTCACTTCAACCTTTCCCTTAGCCTTAACTGTTTCAGCGAATGTGATGAGTTTTTCGGTCGCTTCGTTATGGTCATTATTCCTGTTCAGGATCACATCCTCGCACAATTCACGGAGACGGGGTTCGATTTCGTCGTAAACCGCCAGCTGGCCCGCATTTACGATGCCCATATCCATCCCTGCCTGGATGGCGTGATACAGGAATACGGCATGCATGGCTTCCCTCACCGGTTCGTTGCCCCGGAAGGAAAAGGAGAGATTACTGACTCCCCCGCTCACCCGTGTCAGGGGCATTCTTTTTTTGATTTCGCGGGTGGCTTCGATGAAGTCGACCCCGTAATTATTGTGTTCTTCCATCCCGGTGGCAATGGCGAAAATATTGGGATCGAAAATGATATCGGTGGGGTCGTACCCGACCTTTTCTGTCAGGATCCGGTAGGCCCTTTCGCAGATCTCCACTTTCCGCTCCTTGCTGTCGGCCTGTCCTTTCTCATCAAAGGCCATGACGATCACCGAAGCACCGTAAGCCTGGCAGGTGACGGCCTGTTCGATAAATTTTTCCTCCCCTTCCTTCAGTGAAATGGAATTGACGATGCATTTGCCCTGAACGCATTTCAGTCCGGCTTCGATGATTTCGAATTTGGAGCTGTCGATCATGACAGGGATCTTCGCGATATCCGGTTCACTTTGCAGAAGATTCAGGAAAAGGGTCATTGCCTGCACCCCGTCGAGCAGGGCATCATCCATGTTCACATCCAATACCTGGGCGCCGCTTTCCACCTGCTGGCGTGCCACACTGAGGGCTTCTTCGTATTTATTCTCCCGGATCAGCCGGGCAAATTTTTTGGAACCGGTAACATTGGTCCGTTCTCCGATATTCACAAAATTGGTCTCGGGCCGGATCACCAGGGGTTCGAGTCCGGCCAGCCTTAAATAAGGTTTGATTACAACAGGGTCCTGCATTTAGGAATTCTTTTTTGCGAACATTTTCCGGAGCATGCCGAAATTGTTCACGATCAGGAAGACAATGGATAATATGAGCAGCCATTGTGAGGTCTTCATGCCGATGCGTTTTCTATGATGGGGAGCGGCCGGGGGGCGCACTTTTTTACTTCCTCTGCGATATGCCGGATGTGGTCGGGCGTGGTGCCGCAGCATCCCCCCACGATATTCACAAATCCTTCCCGGGCCCACTCTTCCAGGTGATGTGCCGTGTCTTCGGGATGTTCATCATATTCGCCCATGGCATTGGGGAGACCGGCGTTGGGGTAGGCCGACACATAGCAGGCGGCCAGTTGGGAAAGTTCCTCAATGTGTGGCCGCATTTCCCGGGCACCGAGGGCGCAGTTCAGCCCTATGCTCAGTGGTTTGGCATGCATCACCGATGTATAAAAAGCTTCCAGGGTCTGCCCGCTAAGCGTACGCCCGGATGCGTCAGTGATGGTACCGCTGATCATAACAGGTAAGGATTCTTTCCCGGTTTCACGGAAATATTTCTTTATCGCAAAAATGGCTGCTTTGGCATTAAGGGTGTCAAAAATGGTTTCGATCAGCAGCAGGTCCACCCCGCCTTCCACGAGGCCACGCACCTGTTCAGAATAGGCATCCACCACTTCGTCAAATGTAATAGCCCGGAAACCCGGGTTGTTTACATCCGGGGAAAGGGAAAGGGTTTTATTCAACGGTCCGATGGCTCCCGCCACCCATTTTTCCACGGGTGTAGAAGAAGGTTGTTTGGTCCGGTACCTGTCGATCGCTTCCCGGGCACAACGGGCTGCGGCCAGGTTCAGCTCATAAGCCAGTGACTGCATTTCGTAGTCGGCCATAGCGATTGAAGTACTGCTGAATGTATTGGTCTCGATGATATCAGCTCCTGCTTCGAGGTATTGAGTATGGATCCCGATAATGATATCGGGCCGGGTGATGTTCAGCAGGTCATTGTTGCCTTTTACATCACAGGGCCAGTCCCGGAAACGGTCGCCCCGGTAATCTGCCTCGGTCAGTTTATGCCGCTGGATCATGGTACCCATTGCGCCATCGATGACCAGAATACGTTCATTCAAACAATCCTGAATTGTTTTCATAACAACTGTGCTTGTGAACCTATAAACGCTGGGAAACCTGTAGGGGAGTTTCGTTGACGTTTATTAGTTCTGTTGGGTCAGGCCGAACAATAAACAAATCCGCCTGGGGTGCGAAGATAGTTGATTATTTGCGAGTATGCAAGGAGCAGAAGGTCAAGGCAGGGAGCCTGTTATTTGTTGCTAAGCCTCAATCTCAACCTTAACCTTAATCTTAACCTTTCCCCCCCACATAACTCTCCACCGGCAGCCGGTTCTGAAGGCTCCGGGCCAGGGTCATTTCATCCGCGTATTCCAACTCACCGCCAAAGGCGATTCCCCGGGAGATTGTGGTCACCCGAACGGTCTTGCCCTGGAGCTTTTTCTGGATATAATATATGGTTGTGTCTCCCTGGATATTGGGATTGAGGGCAAAAATGAGTTCGCCGATTTGTTCTGCCTCAACCCGCTGGATAAGGGATTCGATCTGGAGTTGGTCGGGACCCACTCCATCGAGCGGGGAGATGATTCCTCCCAACACATGGTAAGTGCCATTGTACTGTTGGGTGCTCTCGATGGCAATCACATCCCGGATGTTTTCAACAACACAGATTGTATCCTGCCGGCGGGCGGAATTCGAACAGATGGAACATATATCCCCGTCGGCCACATTATGGCAGCGCTGGCAAAACCGGATCTGGCTCCTCATCCGGGCTATGATTTCGCTGAATTGTCCCACTTCCTTCAGGTCCTGTTTCAGGAGGTGCAGTACCAGCCGGAGGGCGGTTTTTTTGCCGATGCCCGGAAGTTTCGCGAACTCATTCACGGCATTTTCGAGCAGGGAGGAAGAGAATTGCATAAGGCAAAGTTAGTATAGATTCAAGATCCAGGAAACAGGATACAAGTTCCAGAAACTGAATTATTCTTTTTGGGACCTGGAACTTCTATATTGGAAATTACTTGTGTCTTGTTTCCCGGAGCTTTACAAGGTGATATCAAACTCATTCACAAATCCCGGTTTAACCGAGATTTTCTTCTCGACGGGCCTTACAATCTCGGGTTGAAGATGTTTCCCGAAAAATTCTCCGGGGTCCCATTTCCCGTTCCCGTTCAGGTCGAATAAAATACGCAACTCGTATTCTCCCGGAGTAAAAAGGGCCAGGTTGTATTCCGGGGTCCGAACAGGAACCGATTGTACGATTGATTCACCCGTCATGATCAGGAGTACCGGAGACCGGGTGGAATCGACTCCTTTAAAGCGGAGTTTCAGTGAACCGTAATCCGAGAGCTTTTTGGTACGGAAGCTGAGGGTGTCTGTCTTTAATAGTTGCCGCCCGGCCGAATCATCCGCAAATTCCTTGTCCATGATGAGGTGGTATTCGGAATTTTCTTTCCATTTATTCAGCAGACTTATATTTTGCCCTGTACTGTCTTTTTCAAATCGATACCCGTTGACCGCCTCAAATGTGGAATCGGCGTACAGCCTGATCTTAAGGGAGTCGAACCGGCGCAGGGGTTCTTCAAAGGTCAGCACCAGGTCCTTGAGCAGGTCATGCTGACCGGCGGAGAGGTTGACCTGGTACCGGAGTCTTTTTTCCGATCCCGTGGTTCGGTTTCGGTTACCGATGGAGAGCGTGGGGATCACGGATGCTGCGGTTTTGGCCGCGTAAGCATAGAGGGTGATGGGCTCATTCTTCGCAGCGGGGTTCACGGGATCCGTTGCAAAGGCGAACAGCTGCTTGTCGCTGAAATACCGGCGGGATCCGCCATCGTCCTTGAGGGCGTAAAGCTGAAATTTTTTCGGGGGAAGGTTCCTGAATACAAAGTTCCCATTTCCGTCGAGCCGGGTAAAATACCGGGGTCGTTCATTTACCACGGCGGAATCTTCCGGGTTGCTGTGCAGCATAACGATCAGCGTGGTATCTGTTTTTCCCGTTTCGGCAAGCACCACTTTGCCCCGCAGTTCAAGCGAATCAAAATAGCTTCCCGTGGAAAAAGTGTAAGTGAAATTTTTCAGGACATTTCCTTCCGTAAAATCCCGGATCGACTCCCCGAAATTGAAAGAATAGGTTGTGTTGGATTCCAGGCTGTCCCGCAGTTTTACTGTTACCGTATTCAGCCGGTATTCCACGCCAGGAAAGTTTCGGGGTACGGGGGAAATGATCAGTGCTTGCTGAGCATTTTGAAGTTCGATAAACTCATTGAAGGTAAATGTGATCTTATTTCCCGAAAAACCCAGGGTGGAATCCGCGGGGCTGGCCTTGGCCAATACCGGAGGAAGGGAATCGCGGGGTCCACCGGACGGGGGAACGATATTGGCACAGCCGGAATCCATCACCAGGATACGGCCCAGGATCAGCAGCCAGCTGACAAAAAGGAGGAATCTCTTCATTCGGTTCGCTTCTCAGCCTGCAAACATAAACCCTTTCCCTTTAAGGCCGCCGGCCGTTTCAGGTCAAAAACTGAAAAATCCTGTTAACCTTGACAGGGGTGCCTAAGTTTCCGTTTCTTCTTCCGTTTCGAGGGCATGCAGGGCTACCGTTAGCTTATTGGTCTTGACAAAATTGCACCAGTGGCAATCCTCTTTTCCGCAGCCGATATAGAATTCCCGGTTCCGGATCTTTTCCCAGGTGTTTGTGATCTGCTGGGTTACGGTAGTGATATCCGCCGGGTTGATGATCAGTTTTTCCCGCCGGTAGTTTTTCTTTTTATCAGGTTCGATAAAATCAAATTCCGTGCTGACTGCTTTCCAGTCCTTCTGCTCGTAATGATCCACCAGGATTTTGTAGAATACGGCCTGCCGCCAGTAATCCCCTCCGTTCGGTTCCTTTTCCGAAGGACCCTTGATCTTGGGAATGGCTTTGTCCGGATCCCCTGTTTTATAATCCACCACGTTTACGGACCGACCGTCAAATTCCAGTTTATCCAGCTTTCCTTTCAAAGGCACTCCGGCGACCACCACGTTCCGGATATTCCGTTCAATCGCCACGATCTTATTGAAACTTCCGATGTATTTCTCGTAATAATTTCTCAGGATGTCCGGTCCGCTTTCCATCCGGCGGCTGAATGCCTGCCGGTCAAAACTCTCCCGGTGGCGGTGCATATACCATTCAAAGTCTGCTATAAACTCTTCCACCGGGGGGAAGGTTTCTGAACCGCCGTCCTGCATCTTCCGGAACAGTTTTTCCAGGGCATAGTGAACCGCCGAACCAAATTCCGTGTTTTCGTTTTTGGGTGAAGGGATCCGGATCAGGTTTCGAAAATAGAACTCGAGCGGGCATTTCAGGTAATTGTTCAGGGCCGTTACGTTCATGACGAATTTTTCCAGGACGCGACCGATAATCGCTTCCTCGATCTTTTCGATCTCCGGGGCTTCGGGATCTGAAAAACCGATGGCGGTAAATTCACTGATCACCTCCGGGTCAATGACCACGGTTTCAACCGGGAGTGCATGTTTGTCCTGGATCTCGGCCACAAACATGGACGGTTCCAGCTCTTTCCCGTCATTTTTGAATTTGCTGTAAGAGATAAACAGGTGCTGTTCTGCCCGGGTCAACGCCACATAGAAGAGCCGGCGAAGTTCTTCTTCATCGTTCCCCGCAGAGCCGGCCGTGAAAAGTGTATCGGGAAGCTTGTATCCTCCTCCGGGTTTTCTTTTCTTTTCCCAGAATGAAGCGTTGCATCCTGCAAAAAAAACATATTCGAATTCCAGGCCCTTGGATCCGTGTACAGTCATTAGGTTGACACCTTTATCGTTTCCCGAAACCTGAACCAGCGGGAGGGATACGGATTCTTTTTCCATCAGTTGTACCAGGTTTACCAGTTTTTCAAGGCTGAGGTACGGATCGCGATGGGTTTCATCTTTTACAAAATCGAACAGGCCGGTCAGTACCTGGAGTTGCCAGTGCTTGTCAGGGCTTTGCATGATATGTGAGAGCACGCCTGCTTCCCGAATGATGTTTTCAAAAAGTTGCTGCAGGGTGGTATTGGATACATCGGCGATCAGTTGTTCCATGACCCGGGAGGCGTTTTTCATAGATTCCGGGAACCCGGTACCGAACAGGTCTTTGGCCGGGGCTTCGGATTTTTCAACCAACACCTGCCGGATCGACCGGCCTTTACCGGAATACCGCAGATCGGCCACCTCCAGCGTCAGTTTGGCGATCTCCACGGGCGGGATGCCAAACCAGTCGAAATGGAGGATTTCGAATAGCATCTCATCGCCGCTGTATGGGATATCATGTTCGGAAGCCAGGTATTTCAGGATCAGCACCAGTTTGCGGGCCAGCGGAAGCTCGAGTATATTCAGGTGACGTTTGCTGTACACGGGGATTTGAAGGAGTTTGAAAAAATGAGACAGCTCTTCCCCGTACCTGTTTTCCTTGTAAATGATCCCGATCCCGCCGGGCGGCACACCCTGGCCAACCAGTTGCTGGACTTTCTTGGCGATCCCCGTCATTTCAAGCCGCTGGGTGTTATACTCCTGGATCAGGGGCGGATGGGTGAGACCCCGGAGACTTTCTTTGGCTGACACCAGTTCTTTACTTAGTCCCGGCAGTTGTTCCACGAGTCGTTCCCGGTTCCGGTCGATCAGCGATTTGGAGATATCCAGGATCGGCTGGGTGGAACGGTAGTTCTCGGTGAGCACCACCGTCATCAGGTCTTGCTGGTAACTGCTGGCAAACTGGAGCATGTTTTCGACGTTGGCTCCCTGGAACCTGAAAATGCTCTGGTCATCATCACCCACCACAAACACATTGGGTTTATCCCAATAGCTGATCAGCAGTTCCACGATGCGGTTCTGCGTACCGCTGGTGTCCTGGTATTCGTCCACCAGGATGAACTGGAACTGTTCCTGGTAACGCGACAGGAGATTTTTGTTTTCCGAAAAAGCACGGATCACCCAGTTGATCATGTCATCAAAGTCGTACCGGTTTCTTTTCCGCATCAGTTGCTGAAAGCGGTCGAACTCACCCACAGCCGCCCGGAGTTTTTCCATTCTTTCTTTTTCTTCCTCATATTTTTCCTTTTTCAAATCGCCGGCGTTGAACTCCTTGTATTTTCGCTTGTAAACAAACTCATCCCGGTTTGGCAGATCGGCCAGGTACTGATCAATTCGTTCGTTTATGAATTCCGGGGTCCATCCCTCTTTTTTCATGGCACTGAAAAGGGAGTCGAGATTTTTCACTTCAAAATAGACATCTCCGCGATAGCGTTTGAGCAGGTGGTTTTTTGGGAACCCGTCAATCAGGTCTTTGAACAACTGGATCTTTTCGAGTTCGGATACCGGGTCGAGGGAAGTTTTCTCAAAAAGTGACAGGTTTTCCTGGATCACTTCATTGCAAAAGGCATGAAAGGTGTAGATATGTACCTTATAGGCGTCCGGACCAATGAACTGGAGAAGTCTTTTCCGCATGGCCACCACCCCCGCATCTGTATAGGTCAGGCAGAGGATATTTCCGGGAAGGGCATCCGTTTCAAGCAGAATCTTGCCGATCCGGCTGGCCAGGATCTGGGTTTTCCCGGTGCCTGGACCGGCAATTACCATTACGGGTCCTTCGATCAGATCCACGGCCCTGCGCTGGTACTCGTTGAGTTTTTCGTATTCTTCGGTAAATTTTTTCTCCAGTTTCTCTCGGGCAAATGACATGGGGCTGAACTTTTCTACTGATAAATGGTTATTGAAACGAATTTAAATCAATATTCTCATGGCAGCGCATTCGATAAAGACAGTTCAGAGGATTCCGGTTACCCTGCAACAGGCCTGGGAATTTTTTTCCAATCCCGCCAACCTGGCGGCTATCACGCCGGAGGACATGGGATTCCAGGTCATTTCAAGGCATCATGGCCCGGTGATGTACCCTGGTCAGCTGATCGAATACAAGGTGAAGCCGGTTTTGGGGATCCCTGTTTACTGGATGACCGAGATCACGCATGTTTCGGAGAAGAAATATTTTGTGGACGAACAGCGGTTTGGCCCCTACCGGCTCTGGCACCACCAGCATCATTTCCGGGAAATACCCGGTGGGGTGGAAATGACGGATATCGTGCATTACAGGATCCCCTTTGCATTCATAGGAAGGCTGGCTAACTGGCTGGTTATCAGTAAAAAACTTGATGCTATTTTCAAGTACAGGTATGATAAAGTAGAGACGCTTTTCGGGGCTTGGAAAGGGAATGGCTGACCGAGGGGTACATAGATCTTCATACAAAAGTCATTGTAAGATGCTGACATCCCGCTTTATATTGGGGGAAAATTTCAGCTATATGAAAAAGCCACTCTTTTTATTGGTCTGCTTCCTGTTTTTTCTTTCGGATTCATTTTCACAGGTCTTTGGTAAAGTATATGAAATCGATAGCCTGAAAGAGATCATTGCATCCCATAAATTGGTAGCAGTTATCCCTTTCAATTATAAGATCACATTGAAGAAAATGCCCAAGAACACTACGGAGGAAGATATCAGGCGACAGGAGGAAAAAGGTTCCCTTTCAGCCCAAAACAGTTTTTATACTTATGCTTTGAAGAAGGTGGAAAAAAAGGAAGTTACGGTTGATCTACAGGATATCTCACGGACAAAGGTTTTGTTGCTCAGGGATAGCATTTCTGAAAAAAACATCAGCAATTATCTTCCTGAGGAGTTATGCCAAAAACTCGGAGTTGATGCGATCATCACGGGGGATATCATTGCTTCACAACCCATGTCTGAAGGGGCTGCAGTTGCCACCCAGCTGCTGGTAGGATTTTCAAAAACAAATCAGGCAAAAGCGACCATTAAAGTGTATGGTGGTACCGGGAAACTCCTGTGGTCATATGGTAAAGAAGTTTCCGGCGGGTTGGGAAGCGATGACGATGACATGATCCGGGTATTGATGAGAAAAACCGCAAACCGGTTCCCTTACTTCAAGGAGTAAGGGTGTTTCTGTTAAATACGGGATCCTTGATCGGGAGGATTTGTCCATCTGGTGTCCGGAAACAAAAGAATCAACCTGGCATCCTTGAAATATATTTCTCGATCTGTTTGATCTGGTCCACGATCTGGGGTGTGGTGGGTTTAAGAGCCTTGGCTTTCCGGAAAAAATCCTTGCTGGCGCGGAACTCGCGCTTGTTCATCATAATGCTGCACATCTGCAGGTAGGCGGCTGCCTCGTTTTCCTTGTCGGGGAGTCCTTTGCGGATGGCCTGGCGAATGTAACTTTCAGCCTGTTTGAGGTCGTTCTTCTGCATGGCGAGCATTCCCATTTGCAGGAGGCTGGCACCTTCGGCTTCCTTCATTGGCATGCCCAGGTCGAGCCCTTTTTTCATCATCTTTTCCGCCCCGTCAAAATCCTGTTTCATCATGGCGATATTGCCTTTCAGGGTAAAGTATACCGATCGGATCGGTTTGTACAGCAGGTTGGGGAACCGGATCGAATTAAGCACTTTTTCCGCACCTTCCATATCACCGCTTTCCATGTATTCCTGGATCAGGCGCAAGGGTCCGAAGAAAAAATGACCCAGGATCAGGATCAATCCCACCAGGTAAAGCGGAAATGCGGGCCAAAACCCCGCGGAGTAGTTGACATAGACTCCCAGGCCGATCAGAACAACCCCGATCCAAAGCCTGTATTTAATAAGCAGGTTATAAAACTTCATGTGTTATGATATATGGCAGCAGATTCCTTTATCCGGGAATCACATACCGGGTGAGAAACGGCGCAAAAATAGCGTATTATGACGAATCGCTTGGACAGGGAATAATCGGCACTTTCTTTTGCCTTGGTGGTGGCACCCAATCATTAAAATCAGCCGGCTCAACCTGGTGATCATGGAAAAAATTACCTAAAATCATAGACAGGAAATAAACGGGTACGGTTAAGATGCCAGTATAACAGTTAAAAAAGTAAAGTTTGCAAACCGTCATCTTATGTTTAGTTATTTTATCATATCAAGCCGTTTCGCTATGCAGGGTTTTAAACAGTATAGTCGGAACCCGGCTTAATTGTATATTAGCCAGCCTGTCCGGTTGCCGGCCCTGAGGCGGTCATTATTATGATTAAAAAATCCCTTGTGGCGGGCGGAATGGCCGCCCTGCTGTTCCTGCTTTACCATTGCACCAACCGGGCCGCCCCGAAGCCCGGAACGCCTGCCGTGTATACCGGCTCCGAAAAGTGCGGATCGTGTCATCCTAAGGAATGGGATTTGTACCGTACTTCCAACCACTTTCACGCGATGGATACGATGAACGGGGAAACGGTGAAAGGTGATTTCAATGAAAGCAGGTTTATATATACCGGCGATACAGCATTCTTTTACCGGCAAGGCGAAGGGTACTATGTCCGCACCACAGATTCATCCGGAATTAAAAAGGAATTCCGCATCAGTTATACGTTTGGCTGGTATCCTTTGCAACAATACCTCGTGAAGTTTGATGACGGCCGGATACAGGTACTCCCGTTTTGCTGGGATACCCGGTCTAAAGAGGAAGGCGGTCAGCGCTGGTTCCATCTTTACAACAAGGAACGTATTTCACATACCGACGAACTCTTCTGGATGGGGATCAACCAGAACTGGAATTATATGTGTGCTGACTGCCATACCACCGGTTTTTCCAAAAACTTTGACCTGGCAAACAACCGGTTCAACAGCCAATGGAACGAAAGCCGGGTATCCTGCGAATCCTGTCACGGACCGGCTTCGGCACACCTCGAATGGACCGGGAAAAAGAAGGGTGATCCCCTTTTCAAGGGATTCCCCATCAGTCTCCGTACGAAGGCCATGGACTGGAAAATGGATCCGGTCAAACAGATCAAAATGCCGGCTTCGGTGATTCCCAATGATACGCTGATCGAAACCTGTGCCCGCTGTCATGCACGGGCCACCCGCTTCAGCGACGCGTATCAGCACGGGCAGTCTTTGCTCCAAACCCACGTACCTGCCACAGTGGATCCGGTCAACTATTTTGTGGATGGGCAGATCCGGGAGGAAGATTACGAGTACGGATCATTTCTTCAAAGTAAGATGCATGCTTCAGGAGTCACCTGCATAAACTGCCACGAACCCCATAGTATGAAACTGCTGGCTACGGGGAATGCGCTTTGTACATCCTGTCATGCTCCGGCGAAATATGACGGACCGCAACATAGTTTTCATAAAGCGGAGAGTAAAGGAAACCAGTGTGTCAGTTGTCATATGCCGGTCACTACCTACATGGTCATCGATGACAGGCATGATCACAGCCTCCGGATCCCCCGGCCAGATCATTCTGTGTCCATGGGCACTCCCAACGCCTGTAATAAGTGTCATACGGATAAGCCGGTGAAATGGGCGGCGGATCAGTTCACCAAATGGTTCGGGCCAAAACTGCCGAACGAGAAAAGCCATGCGGAACTGATGTCTGCCGTTTCCCGGTATATCCGGGAAAGCGAGCCCTCTCTCTATGCCCTGCTGGAGAATAAATCGTACCCGGCGATCATCAGGGCCACGGCCCTTGAACAATATGGATTTTATACCAGTACGCGGGTTAACGGGGTGGTGCTGGAGGAACTCAAGAGCGCGGATCCGTTTCTGCGGCTGAATGCATTAAAGGCACTGGGTAATTACTCCCCCGAAACGATCCTGGGGCATGCGGGTTTCCTGCTGTTTGACAAAGTAGCTATGGTTCGTATTCAGGCCATGAACATCCTGGCTCCCCAACACACGAAACTGGGATCGGAAGAATCCCGGCAGTTCAGCCGGGTAATGGCCGAGTACATGAGTCTGGAGGAACAGATGAGTCACCGCCCCGAAGGATTTTTTAATCGCGCCATTCTGAAAGCTTATACCGGCGCCACGACTGATGCCGAGCACTTATATATCACCTGTACAGAGCGGTTCCCGACGTTTATCCCTGCGTATAATAACCTCGTGGATATGTACCGCGAGCAGGGCCGTGAGGCCGATGCGCGCAGGGTGCTTGATCGCGGTCTAAAGCGCAATCCAGGGAGTTCTTACCTGCATTATGCTTTGGGATTATGGCATATCCGGAATAAGGAAAATGAAAAAGCGATCACCGAATTGCAGCAAGCAGCCGTTGCGGACCCTGCCAACCCGCAGATGAGCTATGGCTATGCCATTGCATTGTACTCTACGGGTAAACAAAAAGAAGGGCTGAGCTTGCTGGAACAGCGCCTGAAACAATATGGCAACCAGGCACTGGTTCTGGACGGGTTAATCTCGATCAGCCATGATATGGGTCTCAGCGAGAAGGCCTCTTTCTATACGGCATTGCGGAAGGATGTGTTCGGGTATTGAAATATATGGATCAATCGTTTAAAAAATTGAAAAACCCGGAGCGAGGCTTCCGGGTTTTTCAATCAGGGAATTTTTTTTAAGGAGTGTCCGTCACTTTCACGATTTCCAGCTTATAGGTGTTTTCACCTTTGACCATCTTATAAACCACTTCACGGGTGCCTCCCGTGGCCTGGGCATTGGAATCGCCATCTTTATAAATCGGGAAACGTTGTACCAGCGTATTTTCAACAATGCTGAATCTGTCGTGGCCCATGTATCCTTTTTCGATTTTGGGATTGCCGGTGACCGCGGGGAAATCGATCAGGCTTAACCCGCCTGTTTTACCGGCGGAAAATCCATAAACATGACCGTAACTGCCCGTTCCTTCTGATTCCGTATAGATCAGCAGGTCGGGGTTGCCATCGGAATTTAAATCTTCCACTTCGGCATCGTTTACATATCCCTGGAATTTTTGTTTGAAGGGAATGGAATTTTTAATATCGGCACCAAAGGTGAATACCGTTATTTCACTGCCTTCGTCATTTTTCAGGCTGCTGACATTAAAACCAATGTCTTGTAAGCGCAGCACTTTAATGAATTGTGTTTTGTCGACCTGGGCTTCATCAAGCATCCCGTCGATCTTGCGGTAATTACCGGCCACGGTGGCTCCGCCGGAGCAAAAGAAATACAGGGCGGCTTCATCCTCTTTGTGCTCAGGGGCGATCGTCAACGCCGGGGGGCTGAAAGTAATGATCACATTTTTTCCCTCAAGAACAGCCGTATACACGGTGTCGTTTTTCATGTAGGCCTTGGTATCCAGAGAGCAGGTGGGTTTTTTCTTGTCTGCCCGTGAGCGTACAGAGACAAGAATTTCCTTTTCACCGGTCTTACGGACCGTAACGCCTACCCAGTCATATCCTTCCCCGCGTTTGTCATACCCGTCAGACACATAGGCTCCTTCCATTTCGGAACTTGTGATTGTGTTGACTGCAGGGGTTTCATTTCCGTTAGTATTTTCTTTCTTTTCATTGTTCTTGCAGCTGATCAGGGCTGCCGTGAGGAGTACGCCTAGCGTAACGGTTTTCATTCTTTTCATTGGTATGTATTATTGTTGTTTCCCGGTTAAAAAATTCATGGCAAATGTATCTCAGCCCCACGATTCATTTCAGCAGTTTGGCAGAATTTTAAGATTGTGATGATTAGACGCAGGAAGATGCTGGGAATTTCGGAGGAAATCATAAGAAATTCATAAAGCGGAAGATCTGTAAAATAGCACTTGTCCGTTCCGGGTTTAGTCCATTATACGCCCGCTTCCCGGGATCATATCCCTGGCTTCCTCTGTGGTAACGCCTACATCCAATAAGCTGCCGTATTTCCTGCATTCGCCGGGCCGGCAGGAGTTTGCAAGTTTGCCTTCAAATACACACATATCTATTTTCCCGTCAGGCATTACATCAGGCGCCTGGATGATCCCGATTCCAATGGCTTTTACGCCATGGAAAAAGCGAAAAGGGTTGCCCAGGCTGTAAAGCAGGAATTTTCCGGGCGTTTTCCCGGCTGTTTTATCAAACAGGCACATAAAGAAAATTCTCTTGCCCATCTTGATTTTCGGGTATACCAGGTCCTTGCCAAACCAGTGCTGGTAATATGTTTGAACCAGCGCCGTGATTTTTTTGCAAATTAAAAACAGGAAAATTCTGGGTGGAGAGGGGAGAGGCTATTTAAAAGATTTGCCTGCCAAGCGCAATGACCTGCAGGTCGAGCCAAAGGGACAGAAACTCGTCGTGTGCATGACATCCGGAAACAAGGCCATATTATTAAAGCAAATAAAAGGGCATTCCCATATGCTAAATAAGGACATATATGTCCATGATTATCAATGTAGGCGTGTTTCTGCCGGCGAGTCCATACCCGCCATCAGGGGCGTTCGGATATTGCTCATAAAATGATCAATCACTTCATTAAAACTTTCGGGAGTTTCCAGCATGGGTACATGTCCGCATTCATCAATCCAATACAGGTGTCCATGGGGGATCAAACGCTTGAAGTCCTCCGCAACATAGGGAGGTGTTATCACATCCTGGCGTCCCCATATCAGGCAACAGGGGGCGGTGATTTTGTGTAATTCCTTTTCCAGGTTGTTCCGGATGGTGGATTTGGCCAGGGATAAGATGTGAAGCGCTTTGCGGCTGTTCACGATCTCATATATCTCATCAACCAGTTCCTTGGTGGCTGTTTCGGGTTTATAAAAAGTCAGCTCTGTTTTTGATTTAATGTAGTCATACATCTTTCGTCTTGGAAAGCTATAGCCCATTCCGTTTTCAAACAGCCCTGAACTGCCGCTCAGGATCACCGATTGAACTTTTTCCGGATATTTCAGGGTATACAATAAAGCAATATGGCCTCCCATGGAGTTGCCGAGTAAATGAAATTTCTCCAGGTTTAATTCTTCGGTGAGTTGGTGCACGAATTCGGTCAGGCAGAATATGGTTACTGAAAGCCCCGAATTGTAAAACGGAAGGATCGGTATTATGACCCTGTAATTTTTTTTGAGATGATCTGCCAGGTATCTGAAATTCCTGGCAGATCCGAATAGTCCGTACAGCAGTATGATGGCCTCCCCGCTGCCTTCGTCTATACATTTATTTTGAATCGGATGGTCCTCGGAATTCTGCATATCCGGATAAATTATGCTATGATCATATCTAAATGCGCCTCCGTTTGGAGACATTACAGTAAAGCAGGACAAATATATTAAATACGGACAAATATGTCCTTATATTTCGAATCATAAGGGATCGATATTTCTTTTTTGGATTTATATGCTCAAAATGTTGATGCTGAATCATATAGGGCGGTTAGGGCTTCTCCAACAAGTATGCACTGCGGGTATCCGGTCTCTTTTAAAGTACGAGACAGCCCGGCGATCATCAAGTTACTTTTATGCGTTTGATATTTGCTTTAAAGCGGGATAAATAGGCGGGTAAATAATAAATGGGAAATTTTTTCAAATAAAACAGGGTTGATTGATTTTTTTTCAGGAATCGGATGCAAATGCGCGGTTCAGAAGTACCGGCAAAGGGTAGGTTTCCGGATCTTTAATCGGACCGGATACCGGCGGTCTTCATGTAATTAATCTATCTTAGTGACCTATACTATATCGAGTATGTTCTCCAAAGCAACAGAGTATGCATTACGGGCGGTAATCTTTATTGCACAAAAAAGCTCGGAGGAAAAAAAGATCGGTTTGGATGAGATCGCCAGGGCTATACAATCACCCAGGTCATTCACCGCCAAGATACTTCAACAACTGACGTCAGGGGATAAGATCATCAGCTCTTCACGAGGGCCCAATGGGGGATTTTATATCACAGAGACATCCCGCAAGCTTCCCCTGCGTTCCGTACTGGCTGCCATGGGTGAGGATGTAAAACTTGAAAAATGTGTGTTGGGCCTGAAACAATGTTCCGAAATCAAGCCCTGTCCGATGCATGCACAGTACAAACTGATCAAACCCCTGCTGCTGAATTTATTTCAATCAAAGTCAATTCAAAACATGGCAGAGGAACTCACTGCGGGGGTGGCATTTATCAGAAATTAGATTTACCCTGCTGTTGGTTTTTTGAATCGTTTCCGCCAGGATGATCAATCACTGGCAAAGTAGTCCCGACTGTAAGCTCCCCCGAAATTTGACCACTTGAAATTGGAGTTTTCCATTTTTTTGAGCTACTACTTTTATAATAAAACTCTTAAAAAACCCGTTTGTAGACGATGTCGTCACCTTAAATCCCCATTATGATTCGTTCTCTTTTCCTCATCGTTTTGTTCTCATTCCTGTTTTCCTGTGCTGGACCGAAGGAACATAGGTACGGGGACAAAATGTACACCAAGCGGCAGTTTGATCGAAAGATAAAAAGGTATACTCGACAGTTCGTAAAGAATATGACCATGGAGCAAAAGGCGATATTTTTAAATCTCGAAGTTGTGTACGACACTACAACCCGCCGCTAGGAGTCTAATTGCTATTATACAGGAAACGACAACTCACACCTGTAACCCGTTTCCACATGCCGACAGGGAATATTCGATCTGAATTCAAGCGTTTCTTTGTGTGTTTTATTGTAGATGTCAATCCGTTCCTGAACAGGCTTTATTCAGGGAAGGCTACAAATCCGAACTGGCTAAAACTATTATCGGCATTCAGTTTTCTTTTGAGATGGTTATACTCCCTGAATAAAAACCACTGAAAAGAAATTATCTTTATTACAGAAAGCAACAGGTTATTTATATGGCAATATTTGAACACAATTTTGACGACAGAACTTTCAAATTAATCCTTTCAACAGATGAGAGTAATTGTTATTTACGTTTTGAAATATTTGATAAGGAGAAGTATTATTTAAAAACTGATAAAATTCCTTTTTATAAAAAAAGAATTACTGAATTAATTGATATTTTAATCAAACCCGATCCATGGCTTAATATGAGGTCATTTCATTTTGGACATGGCAACAAGAGTTTTCTTATTTATTATTCCGGTACACTTATGGGGGATTTCAAAAACGCTGATGAACATTTTGGGGATGAGTTTAAGGTTGCTGGTTTATCAGGACAATCCCTTGCTGATTTTCTTCAACAGGTGCTGGATAGTTAATAAAAATTATATGAATTGTTGGGCCTCCATACCGCCCGCAGAACATTAGCAACGACACTTTATAAATACGGAATACCACTGGAAGACATTTGCTTAATTACTGCTCATAGGTCAATTAAGTCGCTAAAAAGGTATTTGAAAGTGAGTGAAAGAGATGTTCTGACAGATGTACTTAGGAGGGTTCAAGACCGGGTAAATCAATCCATTTTAGACATTCCACCAAGGTAGTTTGCTTCCATTCCAGCTTCCATCGGAGGTGTAAAACGATAAAACCCTTACTGGGTAAGGGTTTCAAAATTAACAAGTAGTCCCGACAGGAATCGAACCTGTATCAAAAGTTTAGGAAACTTCTATTCTATCCATTGAACTACGGGACCCATTTATAATACCAAGTTCCAAGCTCCAAGTTCCGAGCTCCAAGCTTCAGGTTCCAGGCTTGCCTGCCTAAGGTTTACCGAAGGCAGGCTCCAAATTGGTGGGCAAATATACCAAACACAGCATGTTTTCGTAAGTTACATCGTCAAAAACCTGAATTTAAACCATTGACCGAACAGGAGCTTATACAGGGCCTCAGAGAAGGGGATGAAACTGCTTTTAAATACCTGGTGGACACCTACCAGGAGCGTGTGTATAACACGGCCATCGGGATCGTGCAAAACGCCCAGGATGCGGAGGATGTGACGCAGGAAGTATTTATACAGGTATATCGTTCTATCCATAGTTTTAAGGGTGAGTCGAGGCTTTCCACCTGGCTGTACCGGATTGCCACAACCCGTGCCCTTGACCTGTTGCGCAGCAGGAAAAGCAAGAAAAGATTCGGGCTTCTGCAACGTCTTTTCGGGGACGGGAACGAGCCTGTTTTCGAGTTGCCAGATTTTAATCACCCTGGTGTGGCGTTGGATCGTAAGGAAAATGCGGCTAAATTGTTCAAAGCTATCGGGCAACTGCCTGAAAACCAGAAAATAGCATTCACCTTACACAAGCTGGAAGACCTCAGCTACCAGGAAATCAGTGATATTATGAAAACTTCCCTGCCAGCGGTTGAGTCGCTGATGCACAGGGCGAAACAGAACCTGAGGAAAATATTGGAAAAAGAAATTGGCTGAAAATCATATCGGACGAAGGTTTTAGGAGATTACAACGTCAAAATAAAGCTGCAATGAACACAGAAAAAAACAAACGGATAGAGGACATCCTGAACAGTCTCGACGGAATCAAAAGAGCCGTACCATCCGGGTTTTTCTACACCCGGCTTAAAGCCAGGATGGAAAAAGAGTTGTTACCCGTTCCGCCCCGGTCAGGTTTCCTGAAACCGGCATATGTTTTTCCGGTGCTGGCATTGGTTCTGGCGCTGAATGCCTTTGTCATTTTAGCCAGAGAGGATAAGAACCCGGAAAACACACCCACTTCGGAGCGGGAATTACTTCAGACAATCGCTGCGGAATATAACCCCGCTGATGTAAGCAGCCTTTATGATCTTAACGAAGAAAAAAAGCAATGAACAGGAACAATAAAATACTGACGATCGCGGTGGTTCTGCTCCTCCTCACCAATATCGGTTTGGTGGCCTTTATGATCCTGGATAAGGGAAAACATGATCATGGCAAAAGAACCGGTAACCGCGAACCTTTTGAGATGATGGTCAAAGATGTTGGAATGACCGAAGAACAACAGAAAACCTACAAAGACCTGAAGGAAAAACATTTTCAGAATGTACGTCCCCTGTTTGATTCAATCCGTGCAGCCAAAACGGCTTTTTACTCCCTGATCAAGGACGCTCCTGTCAGCGACAGCATGATGAATGCATTTACCACCCGGCTCAGCGAACGCCAGGCTGCACTTGAAAGACTGACCTTTGAACATTTCCGGCAGGTACGGAGTATTTTCACGGCGGAGCAACAGCCCCGCTATGATTCCTTCCTGCTCAAGATGATGCAAAGGGGCAGACGTGACACATCCGGGAAAGCCAAAAGGAAATAAGCCTGGCTCAGCTGTAAATTCGTTCGATCGCATCCCGGTATTTTTCCATGATCACTTTCCGTTTCAGAGATAGTTTCGGGGTCATCTCCCCGCTGTCCACACTCCACTCATGTTCCAGTAATTCGAATTTCTTCACCTGTTCCACATGATTGAAGTATTTATTAAAGCTCTCAACAAGTTCCTTATACATATCGGTAACCTGCGGGAGGGTTAACAATGCACCATGGCTTTCTTCCTTGATTCCCTGTTTCCGGCACCAGTCTTTCAAATTGGGAAATGACGGAACGATCAGCGCACCTACAAATTTTCGTTCCGACCCCACCAGCATCACCTGTTCGATAAAAGGCGATTCTTTTAATTTATTCTCGATCGGGAGCGGGGCCACATATTTCCCGCCGCTGGTCTTGAACAGCTCTTTCTTCCGGTCTGTGATTTTCAGAAAACGATTATCCACCAGCATCCCGATATCACCGGTATGAAACCATCCGTCGGGGGTAACCACTTCCGCGGTGAGATCGGGTCGTTTATAATAGCCCATCATGGTATTCGGCCCCCGGCTCAGGATCTCACCGTCTTCGGCGATCTTTACTTCCACCCCCTCGATGAGGGGACCCACCGTTCCAAATTTCCTGCCTTCTTCATCATACCGGTTAACTGAAATGACCGGGCTGGTTTCCGTAAGGCCGTAACCTTCCATGATCGGTATCCGCGCTGCAGTAAAGATCCGGATCAGCCGCACCTGGCAGGCAGCGCCGCCCGTGACAATACATTTGATATTACCTCCGAGCCCTTCCCGCCATTTGCTGAAAATGATCTTATTGGCCAGCCCGAGCTGGAAATTGTACCAGCCGCCCTGTTTTTTATTGATTTCAAATTTCTCGGCAAGGTCATGTGCCCAGAAAAACAGTTTCTTTTTCAGACCGGTGAGTTCATTCCCTTTCTGCATGATCTTGTCATAAACCTTTTCAAGCAGCCTCGGTACCGTCGTGAACATATCGGGTTTTACCTCTTTCAGATTATCCCCGATGGTATCCAGGCTCTCTGCATAGTAAATCGCGGTATAGTTAAAAAGGTACAGGTAGGTAACCATCCGTTCAAAAATATGGTTCAGGGGTAGAAAGCTCAGGGAACGCAAACGGTCCCCGGGCGGAAAACAGGGCGTGCTGGCCATTACATTCGACAGGATATTCCGGTGACTTAACATCACTCCCTTCGGGGTGCCGGTGGTTCCGGATGTATAGATGATGGTGGCCACATCTTCATACCCGATCCGATCGGCAATCGGGGTTATTTGCGCGATGAGTTCTGGCGTGGCTGCAGCGGTTACTTCTTTCCAGTGTCTTGCATTGGCCACATGTTCAAAAGTAAAAACCTCCTGCAGGGATGGCAGCTTATCTTTTATACTCATCACTTTGTGAAAGCTGTCTTCGTCATTGCAAAAAACGATTTTAACCTGTGCATCATTCAGTACAAAAGCCAGTTCATTTACGTTGATGGTGGGATAGATCGGGGTCAACAGGGCACCAATCTGCTGGACGGCCAGGTCGAGCATGACCCATTCCGGCCTGTTTTTGGAAAGAATCGCGATTTTGTCCCGGCCTTCCACGGTCATATCCTGCGGGCCAACCCCCAGGCTGAGTAACCCGGCGCTGAGCCGGTTTACGGTTTCCTGCACTTCACGGGTACTGTATTTTTTCCATTGACCGGCTGCTTTGCCGGCCAGCATATCATCCAGCGGATTTTTTTCAAGCTGCAGGGAGATGCAGTCAAATAGCCTTTTGGGTTGGGTCATGGCGCAATCGTTAAAAGTCTTAATCGTGCAGACGGTTGGGCCCGGATGCACCAGAACAAATTAGGCAAAAAACAATACATAAAAAAGCATCCCGCGCCGGCGGAATGCGATACAATCCTTTCCCCCCTTAAAGTGCCTGGTAGTACTGTCCCTGTGGCATTCGGAAGATCCGGGTTTTCTGAAACGCGGAGAAATTGCTGTATTCTTCGGGGTGGGTCTTGGTCCAGTTATCGTATGCAGCAAGGTTTTCAACCGGGCCGAAAAGCCACTGGTTATATGCGTCAAACATTCCTTCGGAAAGAAGTTGCCGGTGAAAATCAAAAAGCCGGAAGGGATAGCGGGAAGCATGGCTGTTGTACCAGTCGAGGATAAACCGTGCCCGTATCATGGTAAGAGACTCGATATTCACTCCCTGGTTTGCCAGTGACGATTGTTTTCCGACCGTTTCCAGGTATTTTCTTGCAAAATCGCTTTTATTCTTTTCCTCGCCTTTCATCAGGTCGCCATCAGCAAGAAGTTTTTCCTTGTATCCCTGGAGAAGCAATTTCTTCATCGCAGCCCCGCGTTCTCCCAGGCTTTCCATATTTATGAATATCTCCCCGTATAAAAGGCTCCATACCTTGTCTTTGGTAAAAAAATAGAACTGGGCGGCATTGTAATAATTTCCGCTGAACGAAGGATCCACCCGGATGCCTTCCTCCCAGTAATTGATCGCGGAATAATCATTCGTGGCCCAGAGCAGTTCTCCGTATTCGCTGAGCAGGGGGCCGCTTTTGGGAAATTTCTTCAGCGCTTTCTTGTACATCTTCTCGCAGTCCTTAGCTTCCTCCAGCGCCTTGT